>CAIYOV010000001.1 GCA_903927935.1 uncultured Bacteroidota bacterium
AAAAAAATAGCAGTCCGCCCGACAAACCCATAATACCCATAACTATAGGATAACTTATCCATAAAGCACCTGAATAAAATCCCGGTTCTTTTACAAAATCCTGTTCGCATACAGGGCATTTGTCAGGCATGTCAAGTACCTTTCCTAAATGATAGGAGTCGGGAACTGAAAAAAGATTTCCTTGCTGACACTTAGGACATTTAAGATGCGCTACACTGTATAATTTAGTTCCTTCTTTCATTTGTAAATGGTTTTAGTGTTGTGAAGCCAATCTTTATCGAAATAGATTCTCTGCTTTAATTTACCCAATACACTTGCAGAATACTATACGAAACTGCTATTAGATAATAATATTACCTATGAGTTGCATCATGTAATAAATTATCTTATGGCAATATTGACAGAGGAGGGTTTTATTGTGTCAGCAACTCTGCCAACTCTTCTATTTTCTGAGTAACCGGATTGAAGATAATATTTGCCTGCTCGTAAACAGGTACCCGTTCCTGAAGTTTTTCATGAATAAAATTGCGAAGCCCATCAGCATCTAAATTTTGCAGCAAAGGGCGTTCGTCCAAATCGGTATTCTTTAACCGGCTGAATAAAACACCTTCGTCTACATTCAGATATACCACTACTCCCCTGCCCTTCATGTAAGCAAGGTTATCGAGATAACAGGACGTTCCCCCACCTGTAGCTACAACACAGCCATCTACAGAAAGTGACTTGAGCGTTTTACTTTCAGCTTCACGAAAAAATCTTATCTCCTTCTCTTCTATTAAACTCTTTAAACTGGGTGAAGAGGTCAAGCGCAATACCTCTTCATCTAAATCAACAAATTGCAGGTTTAGTTTAGTGGCCAGTTTTTTACCGAAGGTAGTTTTACCACAGCCCATAAAACCAATCAGAAAAATTGTAGAATTTCCAACCATCACTTTACAGTTACGCGAGGATCAAGAATAGAATAAAGTATATCGGTAAATATGTTCATTACTACAAAAACAAAAGCCACAAACAAAACTGAGCCCATTACAATGGGAAAGTCAAACGAAAGCAACGATTCAATTGTTTGCAGACCCAGACCTTTGTAATCAAATACTTTTTCAATAAAAAACGCACCTGTGAGCAATGCTGCCAGCCAACCAGAAATAGATGTGACCACCGGATTCATGGCATTACGCAACGCGTGCTTAAACACCACCTGGGAATAACTTAGTCCCTTAGCTTTAGACGTGCGTATGTAATCCTGGCTCATTACATCGAGCATACTGCTGCGTGTAAGTTGTGTGATAATAGCAACAGGGCGAACACCCAACGCAAACATAGGCAGCCAAAGGTTCTTCCAGATGGTCACCGTTTCGCCCATGTAATTCATATCGGTAAGTGAGCCTCGCACATTAAGGTGTGTCCAGTCACTCAGGTAATAACCAAAAATCATGGCGAGAATAATGCCGCTAAAATAAGCGGGCTGAGAAATACCAAAGGTGCTCATTACCAATATGGTATTATCCCATAACGAATATTGTTTAATAGCCGCAAAAACTCCGAGTATAATGCCAAAGAAAGAAGCCATTGCCATTGCTGAAATTGCCAGCACAAACGTTGGATAAATTTTATCGCTCAGTACCTCGCTCACTTTTCTGCGCGTTTGAAATGATTTACCTAGATATGGGGCTTTCAGCACAAGCGAAACAGAACCAACAGAAACCAACTTGGTAAATTTCAGTTCATCGGAATTCAGATATGAAGGCGCATCGGCATCCTCTAAAGAGTTTAAAGAAAGTGGAGAAATATCATTAAAGTAAAGCATCAACCGGTGATACCACGGAAGGTTTAAGCGGAATTCTTTTTCAATTGCTTTTACAGAAGAAACATCTGCACGTTGACCTAGTGTCATGCGTGCCGAGTTAACCGGTAGAATATTGAAGAGAAAGAAAATTACAATCACTACACCCACCATTACTAGCGAACCGTTTATCAAACGCTTGGCAATGAATTTTAGCAGAAGCACTATTTCTTAAAATAAGTTTTGTTCAACTCATCAACTGAAGGCAAATGACGATAATGCCATTTATTTATCACCACCCCGTTCTTCAGCAACACCAATCCGGGGTTTGAACGGATGATTGTTTTCAGCGGAGTTTCATCGGCACTGTAAAACGGATAAGCCGTTTGGTTCTTATGGCGAAATTCATCTACATGTCCGTCATTCAATGTTACAGCAAAATATTTAACACCTACCTTATCGGCATTTGCAGCAATTTCATTCAACTGTTTGAAAGCATCTTCATGTGTTCTATTCAGGTTATAAGAAACCACCATGAAAGAATAATCAGGGTTATGCAAAATAGTATCGGTAATATCACCACCTTCATCATTCTCAATGCGCAGGTTAGTAATTTTGGCGGGGATACCCGGGTCGAGTATTTTGTCTTTGCGCTCAATCATGCTATCATATTCGGCATAATCCATTTTGCCCTTCATTACTTCATCATAGGTAAATTCTTTGGGCAGAAGCGTTTTGTTGCTGCGGTAAACAAAAACCATTTCAACCTTTGCTGGTTTCTTTTCCTTGCGCAAATCGTTGATGTCGTTTCCTATTTTGTATGGACGGAAATCAATCACAGGTTCATCCAGATAAACATTATCTAAACAAAAAAGAAGAGAGAAAATTCCTGCGAGGTAAGCCATAACGGTTCTCGTCACGTCTCCAAAAACCGGTCGAACAAATTTTACATTCAGCACCAAAATCAAAATCATCACGTCTAGAATTACATCCTTGTAAAATGTTTCCCATGGCTTCAGTTTAATGAAATCGCCAAAGCAACCGCAATCGGTTACTTTCATTTTGCTTTCGGTAAAATCTGCAGTAAAGAATAACCCCGAAAACTTACTCATCAAAAACACAAGCACCAGTATTCCTAACGAAAAGAAAACAAGTGTTAGACGCTGGGATTGTTTTTTAGGGAAAGTAACAGCAGCAAACACTAGCATTATTGCACCCGATATCAGAATAAATGCTTTCGAAATTCCGTAACCGGAAAGAAAAGTGTAACCGGTTAGGAATGTAAAGAACAAAGTGAGCAGCCAGATAATCCCAACGGTGAGCCGCGGTTTCCATCCAATCAATAACACAAAGCCTACAAACAACTCGAGTGCTATCATCGTAACAGCCATAAATGAAGACCATGTAGCCATATATTCCCAAAGCGGGCGTAGGCCCTCACCTGCAAATGCCTCGAAATATTCGTGCATTTTATAGCTGGTGCCAAGTGGGTCAACAGCTTTCACAAAACCAGAGAAAATGAAAAAACAGCCGATAAAATCCTGTAAAAAAGTAATGAGGATATTTGGCGGACGGTTTACAAAAAAACGAATCAGGGCTAACACAAACGCTGCTGCTGCAACAATTCCGAAGATGGTATATACTGTCATAGTCTATTATTTTTCGCTTAATTTTATTAATGCAAATACAGAGTAGTTTACAATATCATGATAACCGGCATCTATCCCCTCGCTGATTAAAGTTTTGCCTTCGTTATCTTCAATTTGTTTTATTCGTAACAGTTTCATCAATATTAAATCGGTAAAAGAACTTACGCGCATGTCTCGCCATGCTTCACCGTAATCGTGATTTTTTGCCATCATCAGTTTTTTTATTTCTGCTAATTCTGCATCATAGTAATTAAGCGCTTCTTCTTCCATTAGCTCCAATCGATCATCATATTTAAGTCTCATTTGAATTAAACCGATAACTGCATAATTGATAAGTCCAATAAATTCCGAACGCTCATCTTCATCCACCATTTTAGATTTTGCTTCTTCAATAGTTTGAATGCGTTGTGCTTTTATGAAGAGTTGATCGGTAAGTGATTTAGGCCGAAGAACCCGCCATGAAGTACCATAGTCATGCGTTTTCTTTTGAAATATTTCTCGGCACTTTTTAATCTGCTCGTCAAACTGTGAAGAAGTATTGTTCACCATCGGTTCAAAAATAGATAAGAATGATAATTTCGGAAGTTCAATTAAGATTCTTTACCAACATGACCATTAATTGCAGGGGACAACTTCTTGATTTATCTATTCCAAAAGTAATGGGCATTCTGAATATTACTCCCGATTCGTTTTACGATGGTGGCAAATTGACTAACGAAGAGGATGTAATTAAACAGGCAGAACAAATGCTGAGCGAAGGAGCTGCTATCCTTGATCTTGGCGGAATGAGTTCTCGCCCGGGTGCAGAAATAATTTCGGAAGAAGAAGAATTAAGAAGGGTATTGCCGCATATTAAAAACATCCTGCAAAAATTTTCTGAAGCAATCATTTCTATTGATACAATTCACGCAACCGTAGCTGATGAAAGTTTAAAAGCAGGCGCACATATTATCAACGACATTTCTGCGGGGCGTTTTGACGAAGCCATGATTTCAGTTGTTGCAAAACATAAAGTGCCGTACGTTATAATGCACATGCAGGGGTTACCAAACAACATGCAGCAGAATCCGTATTACGAAAATGTAATAACTGAAGTGATGGATTTTTTTATCGATAGAATTGCTGTTTGTCGCAAAGCCGGCATCTATGATTTGATATTAGATCCGGGTTTTGGTTTTGGCAAAAAAATTGAAGACAATTATTCGTTGTTGAGAAATCTGAAGTATTTTACACAACTCAACTTACCTGTTCTTGCTGGTATTTCCCGAAAGTCAATGATCTGCAAATTACTGGACATGCCTCCAGATAAAGCTTTAAACGGAACGACCGTTGCCAATACTATTGCCTTACTAAACGGAGCAAACATTCTACGCGTACATGACGTGAAAGAAGCAATTGAAGCCGTAAATATTCTTGCTGTGTATACCACTCACTAAAAAGAAAAAATTATTTTTCGTCATCATTATTCAAATGAAAAAAAACTACCCCCTGTTTTTTCTGTTTTTATTTGTCTGCTCGGTTCTAATGGGGGAAGTGCATATTATCAACTTCGGTTATCCATTTTATGAGCCAAACAGTTTAAGTGTATTTGTAGGAGATACTATTTTGTTTAAAGGCGACTTTGGAAAATTCCCAATGTTTTCAGGAAACATTCCTGAAAAAGCAAAAAACTTTTCGGCTACGGAAGGAACTACATTCAGCTATGTTTTAAATAGTCCTGGAACTTACAAATACCAGTGTCCGCCTTACCGAGCGAATGGGATGTCCGGTTATTTTATAGCATTAACGCGCGACAAAATAAAACATGTTGAAAACGACAGTACCAACGTATACATTAATTTCATTGGAAATTCATTTCATCTGGTAACACCTGATGTAATTCCGCACAATGTTTACAGTATTTCCATAACAGGTAAAGGGGGACTCTCTGTTTATACAGGCGAAATAAAACGAGAAGAAAAAGATAAATGGATTGCTACAGCTGAGTTTAATCCGGGAAATTACATGCTAACAGTTACAGATGGGCAACATATTTTTGGGAGAAGATTCACAAAGTAAAACTCAAATCATTTTCTCATTTTACAAGTTAAATCCCAAATTACAACTCCCACACTAACTGCTATATTCAGTGAATGTTTCATGCCGTATTGAGGAATTTCAATAACAATGTCAGAAGCAGAAACAACTTCCTGCGCCACCCCTTCTACTTCATTTCCAAAAACAACAGCATACTTCTCTCCTTTCTGCGGAACAAACTCATTAAGCATTGTTGCATTTTCAGCCTGTTCAATTGAGATGATTTTAAAAGCTTCTTTCTTTAACTCAATAATAGCCTCGTCTGTTGCAGCAAAATACTTCCACGAAACTGTATCGGTTGCACCTAAAGCTGTTTTATGAATTTCGCGATTAGGCGGAACACCGGTAATTCCGCATAAATAAATTGCTTCAATCAAAAATGCATCTGCTGTTCTAAAGACAGATCCTACATTCAAACGGCTTCTTACATTATCTAAAACAATTACAACCGTGGTTTTTTGATGTTTTTTAAATTCTTCTTTCGACAATCGTGGCAACTCTTCATTTAATAACTTTCTCATAGGAGGCAAAATAAGCTGGAATTTGGAATTTGTGATTTGGAATTTGATATTTGATTCGATGTCAGTTCACAGGTCAATGATAAAGAGCGCAATGAGCGAAACAGAAACACCGCTTATGAAGCAATACAATACTTTCAAGGCAAAATACCCTGACGCTATTCTGCTTTTTCGTGTGGGCGACTTTTATGAAACATTCGGTGAAGACGCCAAGCGTGCTTCAGCAACCTTAGGCATTACATTGACCAAACGAAGCAACGGCAAGGCCAGCGAGATAGAACTGGCCGGCTTTCCGCATCATTCGCTCGATACATATTTACCTAAGTTAGTCCGTGCCGGTTTGCGCGTGGCAGTTTGCGACCAGATAGAAGACCCGAAGTTTGCCAAAGGAATTGTAAAGCGCGGAGTAACAGAGATGGTAACTCCGGGAGTTGCTTTAAAAGATAATATACTAAGCACGCGCAGCAATAACTTCCTGGCTTCGCTTTATTTCGAGAAAGACTTTTACGGCATTGCCTTCTTAGATATTTCTACCGGTGAGTTTTTTATTGGTGAAGGAAACTTTGCTTACATCGAGAAGATGATTCAAACACTTTCACCAAGCGAAGTGTTGTATCCAAAAGGAAAACAGAAAGAGTTCCTGCAATTGTTCGGCAATAAACTTTACACCTACAAATTGGACGATTGGATTTACAGTTACGATAACGCACAAACGCTCCTTCTCAAACTTTTCGAAACCAATTCGCTAAAAGGTTTTGGTATTGAAGAAGAAAGATTCAGTGTAATCGCAGCCGGTGCAGCCATTCAATATCTGCGCGATACCGAGCACAACAACCTGGCGCACATCAGCAAAATTACCAAGCTAACGGACGAAAAGAATGTATGGCTCGACCGGTTCACCATTCGGAATTTAGAGTTAATATATTCTCCACACCAAGGCGGCAAAACTTTGCTTGATGTATTAGACAATACCGCATCGCCAATGGGCGCGCGCATGCTCAAACGCTGGACGGTAATGCCGCTGCTTGACATTCAAAAGATAAACGAGCGCTTGAATGCGGTGGAATATTTTGTGAATCACAATACAGAATCAGAAGAACTAAAGAAGTTAATTCGAACCATTGGCGATTTAGAAAGATTAATTTCTAAGGTTTCGTTAGAACGCGTAAACCCGCGCGAAATGGTGCACTTGAAACGTTCCTTAAATTGCATCCCGCATTTAAAATTGCTTCTTTCTGCTTCCAAAAACGAAACGCTTAAAATAGTCAGCGAACAGCTTAACCCCTCTCAAACACTGGCAGATAAAATAGAGAAAGAAGTTTGGGAAGAAGCCGGTCCTATAATTTCGAAAGGAAACTTTATTCGTAACGAAGTCAATGAAGAGTTGGACGATTTGCGTTCCATTAAAAACAGCGGTAAAGAATACATTGCCGGTATTCAGCAAAAAGAAATTTTAAGAACAGGAATCAATTCTTTGAAAGTTGGCTTTACTTCGGTGTTTGGTTACTTCTTAGAAGTAACCAATTCGCACAAAAGCAAAGTGCCGCCTGATTGGATTCGTAAACAAACATTGACGAATGCCGAGCGATACATCACCGAAGAGCTCAAGGAATACGAACACAAGGTTTTAGGTGCAGAAGAAAAAATT
>CAIYOV010000002.1 GCA_903927935.1 uncultured Bacteroidota bacterium
AAATTTTGGGTTTAGAATTTTGTGCGCGCTAATATAATTACCTATGCTAAAAACAATGGACAGAGATTTAACAAACTTAATTTTAGGATTGACCTTTGAATTTATTTTTCCTCTTCATAATTTTTTTTTGATAGGAAAAAATATTTCTTTAGAGCAAACAAAATTTCACATTACCGAAACAAATCTACTAATCACATGCGCCAGCTAAAGATCTCGAAGAGCATCACGAATCGTGATAGCGCTTCACTTGAACGCTATTTGCAGGAAATTGGTCGTGTTGACCTGATTACAGCAGAAGAAGAAGTTGTTTTAGCACGTAAAATCAGGCAGGGAGATACTAACGCCCTCGAAAAATTGACCAAAGCAAACCTGCGCTTTGTAGTTTCTGTTGCAAAGCAGTATCAAAACCAGGGGCTTACTCTTGCCGACCTGATCAATGAAGGGAACCTTGGATTAATAAAAGCGGCTGAACGATTTGATGAAACCCGGGGATTCAAATTTATATCTTATGCCGTATGGTGGATTCGCCAATCTATTTTGCAGGCCTTGGCAGAACAATCGCGCATCATCCGTTTGCCGTTGAACAAGGTAGGCTCACTGAATAAAATCAACAAGGCATTTAGCGACCTCGAACAAAAATTTGAGCGCAAACCTACCCCTGATGAATTAGCCAGCCTGTTAGAGATTGAAATTGATGAAGTCAGGTCTACTTTGGGAGTAGCCGGTCGCCATGTATCCATGGATGCGCCTTTTATTGCCGGTGAAGAAAATTCACTGCTGGATGTAATAGAAAATCCGAATTCGGATTATGCCGATAAACATGTCAGCTATAATGAATCACTTCACTACGAAATAGAGCGAACACTTTCCACGCTACCTGAAAAGCAGGCACAGGTATTAAAACTTTTTTTTGGCATTGGAGTAGAGCAACCCTTAAGTTTAGACGACATCGGCTCTAAATACGACCTTACCCGCGAAAGGGTACGTCAAATAAAAGACAAAGCCCTGCTGCGATTAAAAAGCACCAATAAGTGCAAACTGCTGAAAAGCTATTTGGGTCAATAATCAAATTTACTTCGCAGCAATAAAGTGCAAATGGCTAGAACGGGATCTGATTGTTTGGCGCATTAGCTACGAAATATCATGTTCACCTATTTCCGAATTCTTTACATATTCGCACCTCGAAATACACAATAACCCCTAAAATACTACAGTTATGGCAGCGAGCTATGAAAAAGAATTAAAGCAATGGGTAGATAACGAAAAAACCACTTTAGAATTGCAACACATTGCCAGCAAATTACTGTTGGAGAGAGATATTGAACTCGTGTTGTTCCGCAGAAAATTTTTCGATAAAAAACTGAGCGAAATTATTCACGACCACAATTATCTTTCAGATTTTGGAGGAGTTACTCTTTCTACGGAACTCTCTAAAAACCTGGCTGAAGCTATTTCGAAATTAGAGATTGCTCCTTCTAAAATTGACTTAGGTAGATTATCAAGCGAATACAACGCTGAAAGCAAAAATTTCAGCAGTATTGATGATTTTATAAAATCAAAACTTTCCGATTTCATAGGTAAAAATAAAAAGGTTTTAGTTCCCCGAGATGTGGTGTTGTACGGCTTCGGACGAATTGGAAGATTAGCCGCACGTATTTTAATGGACCATGCAGGAAGCGGCCACCAACTCCGTTTAAAAGGAATTGTAACCCGCGAACGCTCAGTCGATGATTTACCCAAACGTGCAAGCCTTCTACGCAAAGATTCTGTTCACGGAAAATTTGGAGGAGTTGTGTTACCAGATGTGGCTAATAGTGCAATTAATATTAACGGGCATACAGTGAAAATGATTTCTGCTTCTTCACCTGCCGAAATTGATTACACTGCCTATGGAATTGACAATGCTATTATTATTGACAACACCGGTGTGTGGAGAGATGAAAAAGGTCTAGGCGAACACCTAAAGGCAAAAGGAGCCGGCATGGTCATTCTTACTGCACCGGGCAAAGGCGATATTCCGAATATTGTATATGGAGTAAACCATAAAGAATATAATGCTTCTTCATCAAAAATATTTTCGGCTGCATCTTGTACCACAAATGCTATTGTTCC
>CAIYOV010000003.1 GCA_903927935.1 uncultured Bacteroidota bacterium
ACAGGTACACTTGACGGAAGCGGAAACCAGACTGTAAATGTTGGAGCAACGTTAAATGTACTGGCCAATCAGCCTGCCGGAACTTATGTTTCAGCTACACCGTTCAATGTAACAGTTAATTACAACTAAAAATAAAATCTCTTCAAAAGAGATGCTTCAACAGGGAGCATTTCTTTTGAAGTTATCATACCCGCATTCCTATTCATGAAGTTTTAACGGACTTTTTTAAAAAACCGAAATGAATAAAATTACACTTCTGATCTGCATTTGTTCAATTATCGTATTGTTACCTGTTTCAAAAGTTTTTGCCCAGGCAAGCGTTACCGCACGTGCCTCAGCCGAAGTGATTCAGGTGCTCACCGCGACAGAAACGGCCGAACTTAATTTTGGACGTTTCTCACCCGAGAGCTCAGGTGGTCTGGTAAAACTGACTACCGACGGAACCCGGTCTGCAGCCGGAACGGTAGCCTTGAGTGGCGGAACTGCAAACTCAGCTATTTTTTATATCACGGGACAGTACAACGCAACCTTTTCGATTGTTTTGCCAGCCGGTCCTGCAATACTCACCAACAGTGTGAGCTCCAAGACGATGGAGGTGAGCAGTTGGGAATCGTTTCCGGCAGCCGGCTTAGGTACAGGTTTGCTCAGCGACGGAACAAAGAATGTCAATATTGGTGCTACCCTGAAGGTTGGGAATATGATCGATAACCCGGTTGGAATTTATACCGGCACCTATGCGGTCACTTTCTCTTATAATTAGAAAAGGACTTTGCTTCAGAACAAATAACCCATTGAATTGGTTGATAAAGAAAGGGCAAAGGAAAAATGGGATTAATTGGCTCGTTATCCTTTGCCCTTTTTCTCTTCCAGATGGAAAATTAGTCTTTGATACGTTGGCTCATTTTAAACCGTCAGTGTTTCAATTACAACTTAAATTAAATATTATAATAAACAAAATTGATAACAAGTTGTTAAATATAAGAGCAATAAAAGGTATAATGCATCTGTTTTTTAGCTATATTTGCGCGTTTTTATTGCTTGTAATCATGGACAACTTATTCATTATGAAGAAAAACAACGTTATTCAACGATCAAATCCTCTTTTTCTGCATTTTGCCGGATTGATGCTCCTTTCGATTTTCATCACGCAAGGAGTTCAGGGACAAGGCAATCTGTTGATCACCCCCCGCAGGGTGGTATTTGAAGGGACGAAAAAAACACAGGAACTCAATCTTGCCAATACCGGACAGGATACCGCCAAATACAATGTATCAATAGTACAATACCGGATGAAGGTAGACGGCTCTTTCGAAGAGATCACGACTCCTGATACGGGACAAAATTTTGCGGATAAATTTATCCGTTTCTTCCCGCGTTCTGTCACTTTGGCTCCTAACGAGGCCCAGGTTGTAAAAATGCAGCTCACAAAAACAGATCAGATGGCACCTGGCGAATATCGTTCGCATGTCTATTTTAGGGCAGTCCCTAAACAGACGGCTTTAGGCACCGAAGAGGTTAAAAAAGATTCAACCGCTATAGGTGTTAAACTGATCCCCATCTTTGGGATTACCATTCCCGTAATTATCCGTTCAGGCGAATCGACTACAAAGGTCACCCTGTCGGATCAGAAGCTTGAAATCATCAACGATTCTACTTCACGTCTTCAATTTGCTTTTAACCGCACCGGTAATATGTCGGTTTATGGCGATATCCTTGTGGAGCATGTCTCGGCACAAGCTGTTGTTACAAAAGTTGGTACAGTGAAAGGCATCTCTGTTTACACCCCCAATCCGGTTCGCAGGTTCCAGATGGATTTAGACAAGAAAGCCAAAGTGGATTATCACGCTGGTACATTAAGAATTACTTACACCTCACAATCGGATACAAAACCCGAAAAATTCGCCGAAACGGAATTAAAGCTGCAGTAGCCACTCCGGTTATGTTTCTGCAACCCGCTTTTGGTTAAAAAAGATATGATGAATAAACGACTAAAAACGGGTACTAAGACTTTTATTCTAGCAATGCTGCTGGTATTGTCGGGATCTTTTTGTTATGCTACAACCTATTATACTAGTGTAAACGGAGCTCCTGAAACTTTAGCTAACTGGTGGACGGGTACTACCGGTACAGGAAGCCATCCTGCGAACTTTACAACTGCCGGTGATAATTTTATTATACAGACTGGAGATGTAATGACACAGGTTGCCACCTGGACAGTTACCGGAACAGTTCAAATAAATTCAGGTGGAACGCTAGCCAGAGTAGTTGCCATAACATGTGGAAACCTGATTATCAACGGTACTATGTCGAATGCTAACAGTACCTCTTGTACTGTCAACGGCAATGTTACCGGTACTACAGGAACGATAACAACCGGTGGTACAGCCAGAGCATTCAATGTAACCGGCAATTGGACTTTTAGTGGTACTGTTACTGCCAACAGCAGCATAACCTTAACTTTGAATGGAACAGGCGCCCAAACACTTTCAGGTTCTTTTACCACCGGCACTGCCACCTCAAATTTAACTATAAACAAGGCTAGCGGCACAGTAACTTTAGGTAGTAATTTTACAATCGGCGGCAGTGGCAGCAGTTCCTTTACTTTAACAGCAGGTACATTTGACGCTGCTACTTACCTTCTGACTGCCACTACACCCACCTTTACTACCGGAACTTTACTAGTAGGCGGAGCGACATGGAGCGCTAATTATTCATTTGCTGTGACCGAACCATCCACTGGTATAATAGAGTATTATGCTTTAGGAGCGCAGACAGTAAAAGCAGTTGCATACAGCAATCTTATATTGTCAGGCAGTGGTGCAAAATCTATACAGACCGGAACTTCTGTTACAGGAAACTTAAGTATTTCACCAACAGGTACTGCAACCGCAAGCATTGGCGCTGGATTAAATATAGCTGCTGGTAGTTTAACGCTTGGCGGTTATGGCAAAAATAGTGGAACCTGGGGATACGGTGCGGCTAATCCTCCTCTAAATCAAAATCAAACTTACTTTGCGAACACCACAGGATATTTGACTGTAACTAATGATACCAGGTTAACACCGACGGTAACCCCAACGGTTGGAACATATACTTACTCAGGTTCAGCACAGGGCCCAATTGCAGCTACCAACA
>CAIYOV010000004.1 GCA_903927935.1 uncultured Bacteroidota bacterium
AATTTTTTCTAAGTCCTACTTTTAATACCCGGGCTCTAATTTTCGAGTAATTTGTAACATCACCATTCAGAAAAGAGTTTTCGTTATATGCCATGCCTAAATTTATTTCAGAGCTAATCTTCTCAACCCAAAAATCAAGTCCTTTGCTCATTATTTGCTCGCGTAAGTCCTTCGCATAATGCCCAGAATGATGAAAACCGGTAACCGGAAAAACCTTTAAATTTGTTCGCTCTATAAGTGTGGCAAGTCCTTCAATATTTCTGCCTAAAAAAAGCGGAGTTGCATCTACATAACCTTCGAAACCAGATTCGTATAAATCCTTAAACTCTTTGATGCTATTTTCAATTTTATCTAATTCATCTCCTTTAAGAAGTTCAGAAACTTGAAAAGCATGTTCATGATAATTAATTCTCATCGGCTTGCCTCTGCTTGAGTTGCTAATTTTTTTAACATTTCTTTATCAATTACGACATCAAAAACTTCAGAAATTACCTGGGTCCAGCCGTAGATAAAATAGCGCCAGCCATCAATGACAGTTAAATTACGTTCTTTTTCCTGCAACTTACCCTGATGATAAAACTCTAGGCTACCTCGATAATTTAGCTCCCAAAGGAATGAGTTTTTTGGAAAGAGCATTCCATCTGGCCATGGTGATCCCGGCAAATCTTTACCCATACCGGTTGCATTGATTATCAATGATTGTTGATCGAATTGAGCTATTTTTTTAATAACATCCTCAGAATACATCGATATTTCTACTGTTGCAGCTCTAGAACTTACGACTTTTAAAAGGTGCTGCAATCGATTCATATCTCTACCAATTACGTGAATTTTTACTGGTGGTTTAGTAAGTCCAGATAAATACCAGGCAATTGCTGTAGCTGCCCCACCATCACCAATTAATACAACTTCATTTTGAGAGTTAAAAAAATCGCTAGGTAAAAAATCTCTTATAGCTAATCCAGCTGAAATTGGATCTTTAGCGAATCCGCTTACAGTTTGATTCTTTATTTTAACGCACGATACTTCCCCACAAATGTTTGCAAAATCGTCAAATTCCGAAAAGAGTGAATTAGCATGTTCATATAAAGCTAATTTATGAGTTGTTACCAATGCACCCCGGCAATTTGGGTCATTCACCATTTGATTAATAGCACCCAGATAATCGGCTTGACTTGCATTCAAAGGTATATCAATTCCAGTGATGACTGCATCCAGGCCTAAAGTTTTACTCCAACTTGGAAAAATTTTCATAATGGATGAGCTGCTGGTGCTCACCCCAATAAAGCGCATATTTTTTTGGCTCATAATAAAATTTGATTTCTTAAAGGCTTCCCAGCCAGTACTGCTAAAACATTCTCAACCGCCATTGAACCCATTAAATCGATAGCATCATTAGTTTGACCACCAATATGGGGAGTGAATAACGTTTTATCAATTAGGTCATTATCAAGAAGCGGCGATGCACTACCTGTTACCTCGCTAGAAATACTATCCGCGGCAAAGAAACCGATCTTTCCAGAACGCAATCCGTCAACAAGAGCGCTTTCATCGACTAAATTCGCTCTGGCGGTGTTAATTATTATTTGACCTTTCGGAGCATCATTTATCCATTTATTGGTAATTATTTGTTCATCGCCCGGTGAATGGAGTGTCACTAATTCAGCAGTTTTATTGATGAAACTTAGATCAACGATTGCTGGATCTGAAACATACGGGTCATAAACTAAAACTTTTGCCCCAAGCAAACTCAGTTTGTTGGCAACTAGCCTGCCAATTTTGCCATAACCCACTACCCCGATCACCATCCCATTTATTTCTTTGCCGCGAATAGCTTTCCAATTATTTGATCTAACATTTGCATTAGATTCGGATAAATTCCGAATTGCTGAAAACATCAGTGACAAAGCCAACTCAGCCACCGAATTGCTGTTTGCACCAGGAGTATTTGCGACTAACACTCCATGTTTTTTTGCTGCTCCTAAATCGACTGAATCAACGCCAACGCCATAGCGAGAAATAATCCTTAAATTTGGTGCCAAATCCAGCATTTCAGTGGTTATTGGTGCAACCCCTGCGATCCATGCCACTGCATCTTTTAAATCACTAGAAATTTCCGATATTTCATGAGTTGTAGAAATTTTTCTGGTCTCACATCCAGAGTCTTTCAAGATTTTATCTAAATCTAATTTACCTGTTGAAAATGATCGACTTGAAATTATCACTAATGGTTTTGCCATTAATTTTCAATCTTTCTCTTACTAAACCAATCTTCAAGTTTGTAATAACCATCAAGAAAAATTTGATGCTGAGCCTGGT
>CAIYOV010000005.1 GCA_903927935.1 uncultured Bacteroidota bacterium
TTCCGTAAACCTTTTAGGAACTTCCGTAAACCTTTTAGGAACTTCCGTAAACCTTTTAGGAACTTCCGTAAACCTTTTAGGAACTTCCGTAAACCTTTTAGGAACTTCCGTAAACCTTTCAGGAACTTCCGTAAACCTTTCAGGAACTTCCGTAAACCTTGGCGGAACTCCCGTTTTAATTAGGGAGGATTGCCTAAGGTTTTAGATTTTAGTTGCGGAGATTAAAATATTAGCGGCAAGCATAGACGACAGCATAGAAAATTTATCGAATAATAGATGCTAGCCCTAACATTGATAGCCGTTGCATAACCCTACCTCACTCATTCATGCTCTCATCCTCTCATCATCAAATCAACTAATCAATCTTAAACAACCCCTTCAATTCTTCCCAAAGGGCTTTTTTATCGGGGGCGCTTTTAATCAGTTTAGCAATAGGCTCGCTCTTTATTATTTGCAGGCCGTCTATCCGGTAAGTAAAGTATTTTTTTAGCGTCAGGTTGGGGCTTATTTCAATATCGCCAAACACGATAAGCGTGCGCAACCGAAAGTTTTTACGCAGCCAACGCAAGCTACTGTTTTTTTCAACCGCTGTATTTATTAACACCACATCTTCCTCCTTAAGTTTGCAGGCACTTAAAATTTTCAACAACTGATTTTTGTCATCTGCCGTTAAAAATTCACTCCCCTCATACCGGTATAGAATAACTATTTCTTTTCCCTTATTCGCTTCAATACCCGCTATCAGGCTGTTTCCCACAGGGCTTTTAAGGTTTACCAGTTTTTGTTTGTTGAAAAGCAGCACCGGGTTCGTAAGTTCAAGCATATGGCTAAGCAGATTAATGTTCAAAAATAACTTTGTACAACAAACGTGAAATAGAAAGTTATTCTATTTTTGGCTCAGGACTTACACTAAAACCACGTTTATGGGATACAAAATAACCGTTGAGAAAACAAAAGCATCAAGGCTTAGTGAAATCGATTTTAACCATCTGCCTTTCGGAAAGTATTTTTCCGATCACATGTTCGTTGCCGATTACCGCGATGGCGACTGGCATGATTGCCGTATTGTTCCGTTCGGAAATTTTTCAATGCACCCGGCCCTGTCATCATTGCATTACGGTCAGGCTATTTTCGAAGGCATGAAAGCCGAAAGAGACGCTGATGGCAATCCAATTATTTTCCGCCCTTTAAAGAACGTTAACCGTTTAAATATTTCTACCGAGCGTATGGCCATGCCAGAGGTACCAGAAGAACTTTTTATGAACGCTTTAGATAAGTTAGTTAGTCTGGATAAAGACTGGATTCCGGATGCTCCTCACTCTGCCCTTTACATCCGACCGCATATGTATGCCACAGAAGAGTTTGTGGGGATTAAACCCGCTGAGAATTTCCGTTTTTGCATTTTCACCAGTCCGGTAGGGGCTTATTACAGTCATCCGGTAAAGGTGTTTGTACAGGATAAATATGTGCGTGCATTTCCCGGTGGAGTGGGCTATGCAAAATGTGCCGGCAACTATGGTGCGGTAATGAAACCAACCCGCGAAGTGCAGAAGATGGGCTACGACCAGATTCTTTGGCTGGATGGAATTCACCATCGCTATCTGCAGGAAATAGGCACCATGAACATATTCGCAATTATTGACGGAGTGATTATTACACCTGCCTTAGACCAGGGAACTATTCTGGACGGAGTTACCCGCGACAGTATGATTCGCCTGGCAGAAAATGAGGGTTATGTAGTGCAGGAGCGCGATATTTCTATTGATGAAATAATTAATGCCTATCACGAAGGCAAACTTCAGGATTTGTTTGGAACCGGAACAGCGGCAGTGGTTTCACATATAGGTGAGTTCCATTACAAAGGCGAGAATTACGAATTGCCTCCTGTTGAGGAGCGCGAAATTTCGAATAAACTTAAAGGAAGATTTATTGCTATTAAATCAGGAAAGGCAGAAGATGTGTTTGGTTGGCTGCACACCGTGCCTGTTTCGGTTTATGCTCACCAGTAATAATAATAGTTGAATGAATTTAAAAAGCCCTCGTAAACAATACGGGAGCTTTTATTTTTTTCTGTAATCAGAAAAGAAGCTGTTCCACTGAATCTTCAGCACACCGAGGATTCCCTCTTTAATAATATTGCGGCTCATCTTAGAAACACCTTCTACGCGCTCGGTAAAAATGATAGGTACTTCGGTAATGCTGAATCCGAGTTTGCGCGCGGCAAACTTCATTTCAATCTGAAAAGCATAACCTACAAACTGAATTTTATCGAGGTCGATAGTTTCAAGCACTTTTCTTTTGTAACAGATAAAGCCGGCTGTAGGGTCTTTTATACCAATCCAGGTAACGCAGTTTACGTAGCGCGAAGCATTTTTCGAAAGACGGATTCTGTCTTTCGGCCAGTTTACAAAACCACCGCCATGCACATAACGCGAACCAATGGCAACATCAAAATTGTTCTCTGCACATTCTTTATGTAAACGCAAAAGGTCATCGGGGCTGTGACTGAAATCGCAATCCATTTCGAAAATATATGGGTAGCTTTTTTCAAGTGCCCATTTAAAACCGGCAATGTAAGCTGTGCCTAAACCCTGCTTGCCCGTCCGCTGAATCAGAAACAACCGGTGCTGAAATTCTTCCTGTAAGTCTTTTACTTTCTGAGCAGTACCATCGGGTGACCCATCATCTATAATCAGTAAATCGAAAGCATGGGGCAGGGAAAATACCTTACGCACCATTTTTTCAATGTTACCCAGTTCATTATAAGTAGGAATAATTACCAGAGAGTCGCTCAAGAAAGTGTTTTATCAGTATCGAAAAGAGCGACAAAAGTAATTTTAGAAATTACTTTTTTGAAGCCGTTGTGATTTTTTAATTCCTTTTCAAACTCTGCTTAATTTCGGTTAGTTTTTGTTTGGTGTGCTGTGCAAAGTCGCCCTGCATCATCCAGTTGTAATAGCCGGGGTCAGTACGGAGAACTTCTTCCACCGTTTTGCCTTTGTATTTGCCAAAATTGAAACAAACCTTGCCTCCTGTAAAGATGAATCTTCTTCCGCTGTCAAGAAACCTTTCTTCGTTGCTGAAGTCATGAAGGAACTGCACATCACCTTTTAATTCATCGCCATATTTTTCTAATTGTCCCATCAATACTTCGTAAGTAGCCGTAGTATCCGCTTCGGCACTATGTGCATTCTCTAATGTTTTATCACAATAGAATTTGTAAGCTGCTTCGAGTGTCCGTTTTTCGAACAAAGTATAAATGCGGTGCACATCAATCAAAGCTCGGCTATCGATACTGAAGCTGATGCCCACCCGGATAAATTCTTCGAGTAACATGGGAACATCGAACTTGTTGGAGTTAAAACCCGCTAAATCGCAGGGGTCCATAAAATCAAAAAGTTCTTTCGCTAATTCTTTAAAAGTAGGAGAGGTGGCTACATCTTCATCGTAAATGCCGTGTATCAATGATGATTCTACAGGAATAGGGATAGTTGGGTTAACGCGGTGTGTTTTAGTTTCCTTTGTTCCATCGGGGTTAACGCGCAGCACGCTGATTTCTACAATGCGGTCTTTAACTACATCAATACCGGTGCTTTCCAAATCGAAAAAAGCTAATGGGCGTTTCAAGTTCAGTTTAGATGCGGTGGCACCGAATAAGTCTAATTGTTCTTTCATTTAATTCCGGTTAATATTTTATTCGAAATCTCTTCCACATTCATTCCTGCAAAATTTCCTGAACTCATCAGCAGTAAGTTTTTTCTGTTCCAATCCTGGCTCAAAAGAAAACTCTGCAGCGATTCTTTGTCGGTGAAAATATTTAAATGATGGTTGCCGAAAGAATCTTTTACAAAACTCTCTTCGAGCATCGGCATTTTTTTGTGTGCAAAGGTTTCTTTATCCAGAAACACTACCGGTATATCCGCTTCATCCAAAGTGCCATCGTATTGTTCTAAAAACTCTTTGTTCAAACTGCTGAAGGTGTGCAACTCCATTACGGCAACGAGTTGTTCTTTTTTGAACTGATGCTTCATGGCATGAACCGTGGCTTTCAGTTTAGAAGGAGAGTGCGCAAAATCTTTATAGATAACCGTTTGCTCATTCTTGCCGATAAACTGCAGGCGGTTGGCAGCCCCTTCAAAAGTACTGATGGCTTTATAAAATGCTTCATCGAACACACCCAGTTCATTACAAACATTTTTGGCACCGGCAATGTTCTGCAGGTTGTGCTCTCCAAAAACTTTCAACGGTATTGTCCCAAAATCGGTTTCCAGGTAAGTAGTATTTCCTTTAATAACATGAGGGTGCGTATGATATGCCCGCGTGCGAACCTTTGATTCGAAGTGATTGAAAATTTGTTTCAGCTCTTCGTCTTCGGCAAACCAGGTAAGGAAGCCCCATTCTTCTACACTATTGGCAAACTTTTCAAACTGCTTTACATACTCATCGTAATCGGGGAAAACATTTACATGGTCCCAGGCCACACCGGTAATCAGGGCAACGTTTGGTTTGTAGAACAAAAACTTTGACTCGCGTAGAATAGGAGAGGCCAGGTATTCATCGCCTTCCAGAACAATAATGGGAGCATCTTCGGTAATCTTTACACTGGTGTCGAAGCCCTTTACTTTGGCGCCTACCATGTAATCGAAATTGAAATTATTTTCTCTCAGCACGTGCATCACCATAGAGGTAATGGTTGTTTTGCCATGACTGCCGGCAATTACTACACGCTGTTTATTTTTTGAAACTTCATAAAGGTATTCAGGAAAAGAATAAATTTTCAAACCCAATTCCTGTGCACGTAATAGTTCAGGATTGTCTTCCCGCGCATGCATGCCTAGGATAACTGCATCTATACCGGGAGTTATGTTTTCTTCGAAAAATCCTATTTGCTTTGGCAAAATGCCTTCGCGTTCAAGATTTGATTTGGCAGGGTCCAGAATCTTATCGTCACTGCCTGTAACTACATTACCTTTTCTTCGTAACACGATGGCAAGATTATGCATTACCGCGCCCCCAATAGCTATAAAATGAATTCTCATACTAAAATTGTAATTTTGCCCTCACAATATTTCTCATAAATTCGCGTTCGAAATTTACGAAAGCAATCATAAACATTTTTTAAACTTAAAATCAGACCTTATGAAAACTACCCTTAAAAAATTAATCATCGCAATGGTAGCGGTTGGTTTCTTCGCACTTTCAAGCTGCGAAAAGCACACTTGTCCTACTTATTCGAAGATTGAAGTTAAGCATAGCGGAACGCGCGCTTAATTCTTTCTTATAAACTTACCGATAAGGGTAAAACAGAGCAATCTGTTTTACCCTTTGCTGTTTTAGCATGTTGCAAATCTAATCAGCTCATCTGCAATCTTCCGGTCGTTTGTCAGTCGTGGCACTTTGTTTTGACCGCCTAACTTTCCTTTGCGTTTCATGAATTCAACAAAGGTGTTGGGCTTTACCGTTGTAATAATCAACTGCTGAAGAATATTTCCCTGCCGTAAATCTTTGTAGTAAGAATTCTTTTGCTGAAGAATGTTGTCGGCAATCTCTGCAAAAGCGGTGAGGTCATCCGGAGTTTTACTGAACTCAACAAACCATTCGTGGTAAGGCAATCCTTCCATTGGATTGACCTGAGGAGCAACGGTAAACTCTGTAACTCCCGAATGTGTTTCCCGCATAGCATTTAGTAAAGCGAGTTCTACTTCTTCGCTAATTACATGCTCACCAAAAGCAGAGATAAATTGTTTTATGCGACCGGTTACCTGAATGCGGTAAGGATTCTTTGATACAAACTTAACCGTGTCGCCAATGCTGTAACCAAACAGACCGGAAGTAGTGTTTAAGATAAGCGCATAGTTTACTCCAAGTTCAACGTCTTGTAACGAAGCACGCTTCGGATTTTCGGAATGCGCCTCCTCTGCTTTAATAAACTCATAAAAGATTCCCCCGTTTATGTTGAGCAGTAAACCGGTTTCATTTTGCTTATCCTGATATCCAATAAAGCCCTCACTGGCTGGATAGGTTTCTACGGAATCTATTTTAAAGCCAATCAACGATTCTATTTGATGCCGGTATGGTTCGTAGTTTACTCCACCATAAGCAAACACCTTAAAGTCAGGGAAAATATCTTTAATGAATTGCTTGCCGCTTAACTCTTTGAGTTTTTCAAAATACATCACTACCCAGGGAGGAATGCCGCTTATCAGGCTCATTCGTTCTTTCAGCGTTTCGCGGGCAATGGCCTCTACTTTTTCTTCCCAGTCATCAATGCAGTTGGTTTGGTAAGAAGGCATCCGGTTCCGGTTGGCGTAAAAGGGAACATGATTGTAAACAATGCCACTTAACCTGCCGGTGGGTATCTTTCCGTGCATTTCTAACTCCGGTGATCCTTGCAGAAAAATCATTTTATGATCGAAGATATCAGCCTTGCCCGTTTCGGCCACATACAACATTACTGAGTTACGCGCGGCACGAATCATTTCCTTTATCTGCAAACCGGTCACCGGTATATACTTAGTGCCCGAAGTCGTACCTGATGATTTACAGAAGTAAACCGGCTTTCCTTTCCACAACACATTTTCTTTACCATCAGCAATCAGTTCAATGTAGTCCTTCAAATCTTCATAATCGCTGATTTTTACAGCCGCTCTAAAATCATCGTACGTTTTTATTTGAGCAAAGTGGTGCTGTTTTCCAAAGTCGGTTTGCGCAGAGTTTTTAATTAAGTATTGAAGGATGTTTTGCTGTAGGGCAATCGCATTCTCCTGTTCACGGTGAACCGAAGATGCAATGATGTTGGCTGCAAGTTTGGCAATGCCTGCTCTATAACCCATGCCGTAAAGATAAAGCGATTAAGCAGTTAAGTTTCGCATGCGCTGTAATAAAGTAGGATGCGAGTAATTGAAAAAAACAAAAGCCGGATGAGGCTGCAGGTTACTCAGGTGATTCACCGAAAGTTTTTTCAGCGAAGTAATCAATGGAATGGCTGCATATGTTTCTCTAGCATAATTATCTGCTTCGTATTCGTTCTTCCGGCTGAATAAATTCATCAGCAAACCGGTGATGATAGAGATAGGAGAGAAGAGCAGCGAAAAAGTAATAAGCGAAAGATGAAAGGAGTTTTGTTTTGCTCCAAGCACTTCGGCCATCAGCGGATTAGATGCCAGCCAGCCAAAAACAAAAAATATAATACCCATCTGCACTACCGAAATAACCATACTCTGCAACACGTGTTTCTTTTTATAATGCCCCACTTCATGCGCAAGCACCGCGGTAATCTCTTCGGTGTTCATGTCATTAATCAGGTTGTCGTAAAGCACAATGTTTTTCTTGCTGCCCAGTCCGCTGAAAAAAGCGTTGGCTTTTGTGGAACGCTTAGAACCGTCCATTACCAGAATATTGGTAAGCGGGAAATTCACTTTAGCGGCATACTTTTCAATACTCGCGCGAAGTTCTCCGCTTTCAAGCGGAGTAAGTTTGTTGAAGATAGGGAGCAACAGGTTAGTATAAAACATGGCGAAGAAAATAGAGAACACCGCAACTACACCCCATGCCGCCAGCCAGAACATATTGCCGAGCAGACCGAAAAGGAAAGTAAGCAGCGCAATAATTCCACCGCCAATTACCACAGCAAGAACAAGTCCTTTTAGTTTATCCATTACAAAAAGCTTAGGAGTGGTTTTGTTGAAACCGAATTTCTCTTCTATCCAAAACGTATCGTAGATTTCAAACGGCAGACCTATAAGAGAAGATATAAGACCGATAACCGCAAAAAACATAAGCGACTGAAGCACCGGTGAAGCAGTATAACTTCTTGCTCAGTAAGCTGAGTTTTACCTTTGGGTGGCATTCGGTGTTCATCTTCTTCAGGCAATAGAA
>CAIYOV010000006.1 GCA_903927935.1 uncultured Bacteroidota bacterium
ACAGATTGCGACAGAGCCATTAATGTTTGTTCCAATCCTTAAACAGATTGCGACAGAGCCATTAATGTTTGTTTCAATCCTTAAACAGTTTGCGACAAACCCATTAATGTTTGTTCCAATCCTTAAACAGATTGCGACAGAGCCATTAATGTTTGTTCCAATCCTTAAACAGATTGCGACAGAGCCATTAATGTTTGTTTCAATCCTTAAACAGTTTGCAATAAACCCTTTAATATTTGAGATGACTGCTTCTACCAAAACCTCTACGTTATTTTTCTTAAGCCGGGTAAATGTTTTTGAAAGAAAAATTCGTTGCCTTTTCGACTAAGGTATAATCACCTTTGCGCAACTGAACATGCTTTATGTTAAAATCGACAACTATTTAGTAATTAATATATTTGTCATAGGGCTTTATTATTGGAGTTAAAAAAATGAAAGCAATAATCTTTAACAGCCAAAATTCAGTTCAAGATTTGACCGCAGAAAAAACAAATAATTAATGCCTGAAAAATCAATCCGAATTTTACTTGTTGAGGACGAGAAAAACATTCGCGAAAACATAGCAACACTTCTTAATATGAACGATTTTGATGTCAGGGCCACTGCATCTGTTCAAGAAGCGCTTCTATGTTTAGAAACCTTTATACCTGATATTATACTCTGTGATATTATTATGCCCGGTTCTTATGGGTATGTACTGCTCGAAACAATAAAGACTATGCCCGGGCTCAGCACCATCCCTTTGGTGTTTCTTACTGCCAAATCCGAAAAATTTGATTTTGAAAAAGCAACAAGCATGGGGGCTTCCGCTTACCTCACCAAACCTTTCAAGTTTGCCAATCTACTTTTAACCATTAACGAGGTGCTGAAATAAAATTAGCTTACAGGTTAGTTTAACCCGGCCAACGGAAAAGCAATAGAAATTTCTGTCCCAACATCCTCTTTGCTTTTTACTTTGATAAGCCCGTTATTAATGTCGGAAAAGTGTTTTGCCACAACCATTCCTAATCCGTTACCTTTTATATGCTCTACGTTTGAGGCCCGGAAGAATGACCTGAAAAGCTGAGGAATATCACTCTCCGGTATACCCACCCCGGAATCTTTTACAATCAATTTCCATTTTGAATGAGTAAATTCTAATTCTAATGAAGGAGAAGGTCTGCCTTCAGAATACTTAAATGCATTAGCAATCAAATTACCGGCCATATGTTCAAGATGCACCGGGTCGATAAAAATATTTACAGGCACCCCTTTAACCCTTAAGCATATGGTGCGCCCATCCGGTTGTATGCGGTTGTATTGCTCACACAGTGAATTGAAAAACTGAAGGCAATTTATTTCCTTTTTGACATTGCCAATACTCCCGCTCTCAACTTTGCCCCAAAATAGTATTCTTTCTATCAGCTCATTCAGCCGGTTCACTTCGCTTTTAATAATTTCGAATTGCTGGTTAAATGTATCATCCACCAGCTTATTTTTTCTTGCTTTATGCTCCATTACTTCTACGCCAGTGTAAATAGACGTCATTGG
This sequence comes from uncultured Bacteroidota bacterium, assembly GCA_903927935.1. Lineage (GTDB taxonomy): Bacteria > Bacteroidota > Bacteroidia > Chitinophagales > LD1 > Bog-950. Next base: position 1,531 of record CAIYOV010000006.1, read on the forward strand.
AGTTTTCATTTCGTGCGAAACCAGCGAAATGAATTTTGATTTAAGTTGGCTTACCTCCTGCTCATCTTTCAGGGCTTTAATAATAGCGTTCTCCGCCCGCTTTCTTTCTTCAATTACGCGCGAACTTAAAATAAAAGATGTTGGTTTGCCGTGGTGGTCGTATATCGTACGCGAGGATGTTTCAATCAGCCTCCAGTTGCCATTTTTAGCTCTAATGCGGTGTTCAATAAACCGGATACTGCTTTCGCTGCTCATCATCTTTTGGCGAAAGTCATCGACATTAGCGAACTCCTCTTTGTCTAAAAAATAAAACATACTTCTGCCGATAACCTCTTCGGTAGTAAACCCTGTAACATGAATAAAGGATGGCGATATATAAGTGTAATTCAGGTCAAGATCGCTAATGCAAACCAGATCGGTTATGTTATTGGCAAGCAATTCAAATTTTTCGAAATTTTCTTTTTGCTCAGTAATATCCT
>CAIYOV010000007.1 GCA_903927935.1 uncultured Bacteroidota bacterium
AAGAAAATTGCAGAAGTGAAAAAGGATGATGGGAAGAAAGAGCCACCGAAAGCATAACAACAAATTCCAAAGCTTTTTATTGCACCTCCACAGAAACATTTGTGGAGGTGTTTTTTTTGCCATTTTTTGCGAAGACTTTATGCTGCATGCCTTTACTGTTTTTCTTTCTAATGAATTCAAACTGTTATGGCTTTCTTTTTTGTTTGAAACTGAAGTGTTCTAGAATAGCCCCGAATTCTATGGTTTATCCAAGCGTTTCTGAAAATAATTTTTCATGCTGCTTGATTTAATACAGACAAATAGGGAGTTCCTCTTTTTATTGCTGCAAATATCCTGCTTGTCAGTTTGTTACGCAAAATATTTATTGTGCTCATTGGACTTTTTCCTTCATTGATTCTACGATCGTAATAAATCTTGAATTCATTTTCTTTTTTGATGGTATTCAATGCACACATTGTCAATAGCGATTTTAGTTTCTTATTCCCAAAATGACTGATTCTTGTTTTCCCTCTTATGCTTGTTCCAGAAGAAAATTCAAACGGCGCTATGCCGCAATAACAAGCGAATTTTCTCGGATCATCGAATGAAGTGAATGCATTTGTGTACACCAAAAAGAATAATGCAGTTTGCTTTCCAATACCGTGCACGGATTGTGTCAATTCAAATTTTCCTTTCAGATTCTCATCTGCGTTGATTATTTCCAACATTTTTTCATTGACAATTTCAATTTTTTTCAAATTTGTTTTTATCAGTGAACGGCTTTCTTTTTCAATCAAACCAGTTTCATCCGCATCAAATTCTTTTGATTCCCCACTGGTAATTTTTAAAGCAGAGACTGTTTTCACCAATCTTTCCCGGAAGGCAAGCAATTGTTTTACTGCAAGCAGGGATTTTGAAGGCAATGAATACAACTTGACTTTATGCTGATGGATAAAACAGTATTCAGCAATCACTCTTGCATCCGCCTTGTCATTCTTGCCCCGCTGCAATCCGCAAGAGCGTTTTATCTGCAAAGCATTCTCGAGCCAGAAATCAGCTTTTGTTTCATTCATGAAAATGCTCAAGCGAAAAGAATAAATTCCTGTGTGTTCAGCGCAGAATAAAATTTCATCCGATGAAAAATCACCGAATGATTTTATCCATTTCATCATTGCGAGAAAACCCTTTTTATTGTTTTCAAATTGACGATGGTCCGATGAATTGTGATGTTGTTTTGTGCGAACTGCAACATCGATTGTAAGTTTTGACTGATCAATGCCGACAAATAGTTTGTAATTCATAATTTTGTTTTAGAAGTGAAAGACTCAGTTTACTTCGATTGACCAATAGTTGAATAAAACTAGATCCCTTAAAAGCTCTCGATAAGCTAAAATTCTATTTGGTTCTTGTTCAACTAAAACAACAGAGGTCTGATTCAGGGCATAGGTCTAAAAACCTGGATTGAGCGAAAGTTCACCTCTGTCGTTTGGTTAATCTTCAACAACAAATCTCAAATAAAATTCTTGGACCCAAACCTAAGGGATTGACCGCTTTGCCTTGCAATAGGGAAAGCAGGACAAGCAGCACTTTTTTGAGCCAAACGCACCGCTCCAAATCCACATTTTTACCTCTGCCAGCCTTGTTTTTAATTATCTTAGCCGCTCTTAATATCGTTATGGAAAAAGAATATTTCGCCCATTCCTCTGCTATTGTTGATGAAGGTTGCACCATTGCGAAAGGAGTGAAGATTTGGCATTTTTCTCACATCATGAGCGCTTGTATCATTGGAGAGAATTGTAAC
>CAIYOV010000008.1 GCA_903927935.1 uncultured Bacteroidota bacterium
AAAAAAATAAGATGTGATAAATATGGTCTAATCGGATTTGGAAATAATAGGTATGGTCGGCTCGGTAACTTATTTCTTTGAATGGAAACACGGCAATGCCAAAAAGAATAAGAATGTAAACGAAAACGATAACGACTCTTGGTGTTTTCATTCAACGATTACTTAATCAGAAAACGTTTGACCTGATTTTTAAGGTTCTGAACCACTAGTTCTTTTCCCCATTTCAATTTGTTGTCGGTCCATCGTTGCGGATGACAAGTAAACATAATTTGATTGGGAAGTTGCCCATTGTTGGCAGCATCTATTATTTGCTGTGTGGCATGAAAAGAAAGACTACTGCCTAAATTTACTTTATCGCGCACACTTACCTTTTCTCCGTCCCACCTTCGGCCTGTATCGGTTAAATAATACACTTTTTGGAAATCGACATCAAAATAAGGTTCGCCTATAATATCATAATCGCGGTAGTTGGCATGTTTCCACAAATCTTTCGAATCCCATTTCGACATGGGGCTGCCATGCATACAGATGGTAGAGACAGGAGCAAGTCTTCGGAGTGAAGTGAGGTTGTTTTCGAAATCAACGATGGCTTCTTTCATATCTCCATTGCAAGTAGTCAAACACTCGTAATGGTAACCAATCTCATGCCCCAATGAATAAATTTCTTTAATCACATCTTCGTTCCAGCTTTCGGGCACCGCTCTGAAATAATACGAAGCTTTTACATTGTTTTCGGCCTGAATTTTTGCAAAAGCAAGCGAGTTGAATGGCAATAAATCGACATCGTGTCGCAATACGATACTCCTTTCTTTGGGTGCAAGAATAAATTCGGAGAAATGTTGGAAATGGTATTGCTGCTTTATTAAAGCCGATAAAAGTTCTTTGTAAGTTTTTACTGTAAAATCCATATTAGTCTAATCTATCAAATCTAATTCCGTGGCGAGACAAATATTTTGAGAATTCTTCGCCTAAATCGGTACTTCCTTTTCTTGTTTTATCGTGTAGGTTTAAAATCATTCTGGCTTTAATATCGGCTGATTTAGAAGGGTAGTCAACCACCAGTGTGTCGATATGCGCAGGAGGTGCATATTCATTTTTCAAGTCATGGATGTAAATCAAATACATTTGTTTCTTGTTTTTGATAACTTCTAAGGTATAAACTCCATCAATGATGGTTAAGCTATTTACAATGTTATTGTAATTTAAATATTCAGCAAACTCATTGATGATTGAAACTAAAATATCGTTTCGTTTATCAGATGTTATTTTTGCAGGATAATTTTCTTTCAGAATTTTGGCTGGAGTGCCAGCAGCCATCACATTAGAAGGGAGATTTGAACTTATTAAAGAGTTAGCACCTATCACCACTTCGTCACCAATAGTAACACCTGGCATGATAAAAACACGCCATGGCAACCATACTTTTTTTCCTATCGTAATAGGCGCAAATGTAACCGGAAAGCCATCTAACTGATTGAGCCATGAACCATGAGTAAATAAAAGGCAATGACCTCCAATGCCCGAATCATCTCCAATATGAATAGGCATGGTGGTGTTAATGAAGGCGTATTCCATTATGATTACACGCTTACCTATCTTAAGCATTGATTGAGGTGTTTTGGTGCCGCCTACGATGACATTTTCATTAATTCGTGCATCTTCGTCAATGGAAAGATCGCCAGTATCAATCATGGTTAACGAACCGATGGTGACATAACGAGCTATATGGATGGTGCGTGCCCGAATAACAGAAATAAAACCAATTTTTGTATTGTCGCCTATACCTACATTCTCACCAATAATAACGCTTCCCAGACCAATAGAAACATTTTTACCAATCTTGTATCCCTTGAATTTATAGATAAGCACCTTGAGAAATGACGGAAGGAATCCGATTAAAACCATTTCTGCAACAGGTATTTTATTTTTCTTTATCAGCATGTTCGAAATGCAAATTTACAATGTTAAATGATAAATTACAGGAATAATTTAAATAATGACGATTTCAGATTCAAGGTTCATTCACCAAAGGATAAAGTTTAGGAATACGATTTTTAACAGCCAACTTTCCTTCCAGAGAGATAACTGCTTCTGCTCCTCTTGAAAAAATTTCTGTTTTTTTTG
>CAIYOV010000009.1 GCA_903927935.1 uncultured Bacteroidota bacterium
AAAAATGCATTGTTATCGCGACCGAAAAGAAAAAGCAAATCAGGTGTGAGTGTAAAAACTTTTGCTCCTACAACGTTGTAAAAACAGAAATCTTTCTTAAATGAAATGGTAAGATTGCCCGAATAACCTTGTGCTAATTTTTGAGTAAGAACCCGGTATGTAAGCGGTCGTCCGCGAAAAACAAGTGCTACATGCCGGTTGTTTAAATTACTGCTCCAACTTATTGCTGTGCTTACGGAAAGAGTGAAAAAGTTCCAGAAATTGAACCCATTGTAAAGCGAAAAGGTGTTATTCAATAATCCTCGCTGAAAGATATTACCATATGTAATAAAACTTCGGGTGTATGACAGACCGAAAGTCCAACGCCTAAAAAATGTTCGGCTGAAACCTGGTGAAATAAATACAATGGGAACTTTCGCACTGTGACGAATCGTACTGTCTGTAAAAAATGTCATGCTCAGCAGAGCATACAGACCGGTTTTGTGGTAATACATGGCAGAAGGATAAAACACCACACCCTTTACACCGGCATCGCGACCATTCGATAAAACTTTGCTGGCAAAATCCAACCCTATTTCTACATGCGACAACCGGTTCATCAACGCAACAGTAGTATCAATTGGTTTTTGCTTTTTATAAAGCATAGCCGATTTAATTTCTTTCACTTCCTTCATAAACGAGTCTTTGTATTCTTCCAACAAAGCCATGTCTTCATCGCTTAAACTATCGAGCGAAATAATTTTGTACTTGGTGCTGTCGGTAACCGCAGCAGAAGAGTTCGATGCACTAAGAAGTAAGAAAAAAATTACGGGCAGGGTTATCCGCACATGGGTTAATTTATGATAGGATGAAATTAAACATGAAAAGTTTAACTGGAAAAAGAATTCTCAAAGGCCTCAATCCATTTTGCATAAGCATCGTCACTTTTCAAATCCAAATTGCTTTTGATAGAATAATTGAGTTCGAGAATTTGTTCTGCTGTTTTGTTGCAGAAAATTTTACAGACAAGTTCCGTATCGGCAGAAATATATTTGGCAGAATCCCGACTAACCAAAGCCATCATAGCACCGGTAGCTAATTGTGTTTTGTATAAATCTGTTTTCGAAAAAATATACCGAAGTGTTTCTTCGTTGCAGCCACCCAGATAAGCAATGGCTATTCCTAAGCCACGCCATAAATCTTTATGCCGTTCAACGGCAAAAGCTTCAATCATATTTTTTGCATCATCAATTATTCCCTTGTTTAAATACCAGATACTTCGTCCAAGACCTTGGTCGAGCGCTGCTGATGCAACAGAATCTTCAAGAGCAAGTTTCACATGATTGATGATGCTTCTTCTGCGCCTGAAAATTCCCTCGTAATATCCATAGCCGTCTAAAACGCGATACCGCGACATTGAATTTAGTTCTGCCAAATAAGCGATTGGATTTTTCAACTGCTGTGCGAATGCCCAACCTAAACCGACATGCACTTGTGTAGCATGGGCCAGTGCTGCATCATTTAAAAATTGGAGCCAATTAGTAAATTGATTTCCCTGCTTTAAATCTTCTAAAGCAATACTCATAGAAGCAGACTCATAAGCAATAGAACGGAATTCAATATCGGTAGATTCTAATTCCGCAACATGTCGCTTCCACTCCGGTGACTCAAAAAAAACATCCTGAACATGCAGAAAAATATTCTGGATGGCATCCATTTTACCTTCAACAGAAATTTTCGTGCTCATTTTAATTTAAGCGGGTTGTTTTTCTTTGTAAAACCACATTGCATCCACATCACGGATAATTTTTTCATTGCGCGGAATGTTGA
>CAIYOV010000010.1 GCA_903927935.1 uncultured Bacteroidota bacterium
GTTCGGAATGTTCAGCGGCAATGCTACTTATCAGTTAAAAGAAGCGCCTTATATGTTTGAACGCTACCGGTCGCATCCGGTGGACTGGTATTTTAATTTGCCTAAAACCAAACAGTTTGCCGTAGGTGGCAAGTATCAGAACATTCCTTACGGGCTTATGGCCGATGTATATTATTATGTGGTAGACCATTTGCCCGTATATCCGGGTGGCAGCAACGCTTATATTACTACCGGTGTAGAAAATATTTTTGTGGCTCACTTTGCCAACCGTAATGGGTTTTATGGTGTTCATTTAGATAACGATATATGGTTTACATCAGCACCTAACGAGGGTGTGGTTAAGCGCACTTTCCCTATGCTGGTTACCAAGCACAGCATTTATTACGAGCGCAGAGTGTTTAAAAAAATGCTGTGGTTCAGCGTTGGTTTCGATTTGCGTTACAACCTGCAAAACAATGCACCTTACTACGACCCTTTCCTTGGTTCATTCTATCCTGTATATACTACTTCCAAATCTTTTCCGGTGCTCGATTTCTTTTTGAACCTGAAAGTGAAAACGGTTCGCATATTCCTGAAAGTAGATAACATCAGTTCTTCGTTCGGGCCTAAGGGGTATTATTCGCTTTATGGTTATCCGGCTGCCGATATTTCGTTTAAAGTGGGTCTTAAGTGGAGGTTTTTTGAGTAGTTTAAATTAAATTTTTCCTCACACAATCTCATACTTCTCTTCTTCAAACTTTTTGGTGCGTTGCATAAACGTAAAAGTAAAGCCGGGCCAGAGGGTTACGTTCTTTCCGTTTTTCATTTGATACCAGCTATGGCATCCGCCATTCTGCCAAACGGTATGGCTCAGTTTTTCCTGTATCTCTTTATTGAACTCCTGCTGCACATTCTTCTTCAGGTCAATAAACTTTGCCTTTTTCTGCTTCATAGCTTTCAGGCTTTCCATAATCAGGTTTACCTGCGCTTCAATCATCAGTATCATACTGCTGTGCCCCAGGCCGGTGTTAGGCCCCACCACCAAAAACATATTCGGAAAGCCTGATACCGTAGTGCCGAGGTAGGCCTCTGCCCCATCACGCCAAGCTTCATTTAAATCAATTCCATTACGGCCTTTCACAGCAAAGCGGCTCACTTCTTCTGCCGCCTGAAAACCCGTGGCAATGATGATGGCATCTACATCTTTTTGTTTACCATCTTTGGTCAGCACACCGGTATCGGTAATTTGCTGAATGCCATCGGTAATTACTTCTACATTATTTCTGTTGAGTGCGGGATAGTAATCGTTGGTAATTAAAACACGCTTGCAGCCCATTACGTAATTGGGCGTAAGTTTTTGGCGTAGTTTTTCATCGGGCACGCTTTTCTTTAAATAACGCAAGGCCATTTTACTTGCCAGTTTAAGTATGCCCGGGTATTTAATAAAACCAAGCGCCATTAATTCATGCTGCCAGTATAAACGGCTGCGGTAAAGGCTTTGAGTAAACGGAAGGTTGTCATAAAGCCATCTGCGGAGCGAAGAAATTTCTGCATCTGGTTTAGGTAAAATCCATGGTGGTGTGCGCTGAAAAAGATAGAGTTGTTTTACATCAGTGGCAATGGCAGGAACAATTTGTATGGCACTGGCACCGGTGCCTATCACCGCTATGGCTTTATTCTTCCAGTCAAAATTTTTATCCCACTTGGCAGAGTGAAACATGGTGCTGGTGAAAGTGTCGATACCCTGAATATCGGGATACATGGGTTGGCTCAGTCCACCGGAGCAGGAAATAATTACGCGGGTTATGAAGTTCTTCCCTCCTTCTGCCGTTACACTCCAGGTACCGGTTGGTTCATTGAATGTTGCCTGTGTAACAGTGGTGTTATAATGCAGATGCTTTTTCAAATCGTATTTCTCGGCACAATGCTCCATGTATTTCAAAATCTCCTGCTGCGGACCAAAGTTGCGGCTCCAGTTGGGGTTTGGTTCAAACGAATAAGAATACAAATGTGATTCCACATCACAGGCCGCACCTGGGTAGTGATTATCGTACCACGTTCCGCCCAGCCAATCGTTGCGTTCGAGAATAACGAAATTGTTTTCGTCCTGTTCTTTTAGTTTAATAGCAGCACACAAACCGGCAAAACCGGAGCCGATAATGAGTTGGTCGTATGAGTTTTCCATAGTAGTAAAGGTATAGAAGCAGGCATGCTTTGCAACTATGTTTTATCGCGATAGTTGGCTCATCAGAAATATTTTCTGCTGCTCTTTGGGGCTTCCGAAAAAATTCTACATTTGCGCTCCGTTAAAAAATGCCGCGTTCGTATAACGGTTAGTACGCCTCCCTTTCACGGAGGTAATAGGGGTTCGATTCCCCTACGCGGTACACACCAATTAAGCCATAACCCTTACTCAGTATAGGTTGTGGCTTTTTTATTTGCATCAAAATAGCTTAGTATGGTATTGAAGTATGGTATTGGCACACCAATGAACTGTTTATATCTTCTGTTCGACCTTACGGCTATTAAAATTGCCATTACCCGGTAATGTAAGATTTATAGAAGTAGGTGGATATATTCATACTTTGCCAAAATGCTTTGGGCATTTGTTTTTATATTCAATTATGCAATCAAAAAAATTACACCTCATAACATTTGCGCTACTACTATCTTCAACATTATTCAGTCAGATAGATTGCAAACAATACCTGTCTTGCGATACAGATAGAATGACTGGAGGAGTTACCGTTTGTAACAAAAACCGAATTTTCCTTTCACATGTAGCCGAACGTGGTATTTCAATTCACCCATTTAAGGATTTATCAAATTTGGATTATTCGATTAGGCAGAAGATTATACTTTCTATTAAAGTTATTGACCCCGCACAAGAATGTATTGATGGTGGTTATATACAAATTTTATTTACCGATGGAAGTAGATTAAAAATTCCTAACCATGCCTCATATAATTGTCAAGGAACAGTTGTTTATTCTTTGGGGCTTTATAGCCAAATCGATAAGGATAGGTTAAAAGAACTTACAACAAAGAAAATGAAGGCAATTCGTGTAGATACATATCTCAATTTCGAAGAAGAAGATTTTACAGATGAACAAGCAGCTGAATTTATAAATGAACTTAGTTGTCTTTGGGCATGGAAGTCAGAATAGTCTTCGACTTAATCGCATTTAAATCTTTTTAAAAAGTCGGAAAAAGCGTTACGCTTTATTATTTCTAATTTGCCTTTTGTCTCATCCCTCTTATAAAAATACTACCTCCGTTTATCTGGGAGCTACTCTCCTACTTAATAGCCTTAGGGATACTCTACCAGATAGGAGCCTACCTCCGGACACAGTTTTAATAATGTGGATAATTTACTGTTTACTAAATAAACAAAGTAATACAAGTAAACTTTATTTTATTATTTTTGTGTTAGTAAA
>CAIYOV010000011.1 GCA_903927935.1 uncultured Bacteroidota bacterium
AAGTGATATACACACAAAAATTCATTTTTCGTGAGAAAAAATTTCCCACTCGGTTTAATGCATTTCGAGCACACCAGTTCATATATATTATGACAAGCAAGATTCAACAAATGGCTGAAGGAGTTGCGGAGAATGGGTGAGAAGAAATTGAGGTTAGGACTATGCTGTCGGATTAACGATAATGAATAAATCTGTTTGAAAATTCACACAACATCCTTTTTCAAAACTACTTATATTTGCCCTGTCGTTCATTGTGAAAGTGTATCCAAAAGTGATACCAAAGAGAAAAACCCCTAAAGAAATTGAAGGCTTTCATAGGAGCTTAAGTTCCCAGGTTCGAATCCTGGTACCCCGACAAAATGAAAGCCATCAGAAGGTTCTGATGGCTTTTTTATTTGGGGGAACTTCAACAGCATAATTTTTCAGAGTATTCTTCTTATAAGAATTGCTCTTTGAAGAATACGGTAAGATTGATTTTACAGCACTCATTTGATCCCGCAAGTTCCTAATGGACCTATTCTACTAAAGTAACTTTTACCATGTTCGCTCTGCCTTTATTAGCAAGAGGCATACTACCAATATTCACAGCAAGATCACCTGTTTTAAGATGATTATTTTCTTTCAGAATGCGAATCACATCACGTATAGAAGTGTCGGTACCAACGAATTTATCGTAATAAAAGGCGCGCACACCCCAGCATATACTTAGTGTATTAAGTAAATCCCTGTTTTCAGTAAAAATGTAAATGTCAGCTTTGGGGCGGTAGCTTGAAAGCATGAACCCGGTGTAGCCGCTGAAAGTCATGCCAATGATAGCACGAGCTTCAAGGTCGCTACTGATGCGCGCAGCATTGTAGCAAATGGCATCGTTGAGATAAGTTGGCGAGTGCTTATCAGCTTTCTGATGTTTATCGTAAATAATATTCGCGTGTTCTATGTTTGACAGAATTTTTTCCATTACCTGAATGACTTTTACAGGATGTTTTCCAGTTGAGGTTTCTCCGCTCAACATGACCGCATCGGCACCGTCAATTACGGCATTAGCAACATCTGTAATCTCAGCACGAGTTGGCGTTGAGTTTTCTATCATACTCTCCATCATCTGCGTTGCAACTATTACGGGTTTTGCGTATTTAATACATTTTGCGATGATATCTTTTTGAATCAGAGGCATTCGTTCCTGCGGTACTTCAACAGCCAGGTCGCCCCGTGCAATCATAATACCATCACTTACTTTAATTATTTCGTCTAATTCTTTGAGGGCTTCGGGCTTTTCAATTTTCGCCATCACCTTCATGTACGAATTTTTTTTACCTATGATTTTTTTTAAATCTATTACGTCCTGTGGTGAACGTACAAAAGAAAGCGCAATCCAATTAGCTCCATTTTCAATGGCGAACTTCAAGTCTTTTTTATCTTTTGCGGTAAGAGCAGGGACCGAAGTTTTTGTGTCAGGAAGATTGACACCTTTATTATTGCTGATTTTCCCACCGGTGATAACCTTCGCAATGATTTTGTCTTTTCGGTTGGTTGAAAGAACTTTCAGTTCAATTTTCCCATCATCAATTAAAATGGCATCACCGGGGTCTGCTTCTTTGGGAAGTGCCGGATAGCTGATGTAAAGCTTTTTGAAAGTACTGATACATTCTTTATTAGTAATTTCCACTTCTCTACCTTGCTCCAACACTTCCATATTATCACGAACTTCTCCAAGACGAATTTTAGGCCCCTGTAAATCGGCTAGGATTGCTATATGCAGATTGTGCTTTCTGTTTATCAGCCGTATTTTCTGAAAGCCGTCTATATGTTGTTTATGATCGCCATGGCTCATGTTGAAACGGAATACATCTACTCCGCATCGAACCATATCTTCAATTACCTCAATTTTATTGCAAGCCGGACCATAGGTGGCTATTATTTTCGTTTTGTTAATTCTGACTTTCATGATTATGCTTTTTCCTCAATTAAAAACCTTCGCTATTTAAATCGTTTTGGTGAAATCAATTTCTGAACTATTTTTTCTTCTTCATATATGAGCCGCTCTTTACTCTTTATTTTTTTTAGAGGTATTTCCGCAGTCATCATTACTTCTGGAAAATTTTTAATTCCCGCAATTAAACTCCTCAAATCTTCATCATCATATAAACCGTGTATCTGCAACACAAAATCGAAATTGCTGATTTCGGGCAGCAGTATATCCTGGAAATTTTTATTGCTGAAAACATTGAAGTGGTTTTTATCGTCTTCATCGCCTGCCTTAAAAACACTGAACTGAACTTTGCGTGTTCGGCCAGCAGGCTCCAAAACCAAATCAGTTAACTTTCTGAAATCGCAATTTAATAACAGGTTGAGATGATAACAGAGTTTGTATTCTTTAAGCGAAGATGCTATACCTACTAATTTGTAGTCGGTGGTGAGTTCGTTTTTTATTTTTTTCTCTGCCATACTTCGGTAAACCGGATGTGAAGATAAAAACAAATTGAGTGGCGTATACTTATTCTGTTTCATCTTGCAATCAATTATAAATTTGGATTTTCAAATCGCAAATGTCAACCTTACATCAGTCACCTATCGAATTTCTAAAAGGCATTGGCCCGCAAAGGGGAGAAATTCTGCGAAAGGAGTTGCACCTGCATTCCTTTGGTGATTTGCTGGTGCATTATCCGTTCCGGTATATCGACCGAAGCGTGATTCATAAAATAAAAGAGTTGAATCCGCTTACACAATATATTCAGTTAAAGGGAAGGATTACAGGCTTCAGGCAATTAGGAACGGGTCGGCAAAAAAGACTGATGGCAACTTTCAGAGATGAGACTGGTGCCATAGATTTAATCTGGTTTCAGAGCGTTGACTTTATTTTGAAAACGTTGAAGCCGAATGTGGAACTTCTTGTATTTGGCAAGCCCACACTTTTTAATGGCGAATACAGCATTGCGCATCCCGAGGTAGAACTTTTTACCGATGAAATAAGAGTAAGCGGCAAAGGCTTACAACCGGTTTATTCTTCTACCGAGAAGATGAAGAAGAAAAATCTGGATTCGCGTGGATTGACACGTTTGATGCACACGCTTATAGCGCAAACGAAAGAAAAAGATGTTCCCGATTTTTTGCCGAAAGAAATTTTGCTGCAGTTCAAGTTGATTTCGCGTTACGAGGCGATGCTGAATATTCATTTCCCGAAAAACGAATCGCTGCTGCATGAAGCAACGCGCAGATTAAAATTTGAAGAGTTGTTCTTGATTCAGTTGCAAATGCTGAAAGTGAAATCGAACCGCGGAGAAATTTCGAAGGGATTTGTTTTTGAAAAGATAGATAACCGATTCGATAAATTTTATCATCATCAACTCAAATTTGAACTGACCGGTGCTCAAAAACGGGTACTGAAGGAAATAAGACGCGATACACTTTCGGGCAAACAAATGAACCGTCTGCTTCAAGGCGATGTAGGCAGCGGAAAAACTGTAGTGGCGTTGCTGACAATGCTGATGGGAATTGATAATGGTTTTCAGGCTTGTTTGATGGCACCGACAGAAATTTTAGCGAACCAGCATTACGAAAGTATTATGGATGCGCTGCGCGGAATGAATATTGAAGTGGCGTTGCTCACCGGTAACGTAAAAGGAAAAGCGCGAAAATTTATTCTTGAAAATTTGGCGGAAGGCAAAATTGATATTCTCATCGGCACACATGCACTGATTGAAGAAACAGTTGTTTTCAAAAACATAGGAATGGTCGTAATTGATGAGCAGCATCGTTTCGGTGTTGCGCAACGTGCAGCACTCTGGACGAAGAATGAAAAGCCTCCACACATTTTAGTAATGACAGCTACTCCTATTCCACGCACACTCGCTATGACTATTTATGGAGATTTAGATGTGAGCGTGATTGATGAATTGCCTCCGGGGCGAAAACCAATCCGCACCGTTCACCGCACCGATGCCGACCGGTTGCGCGTGTTCGGGTTTATGAAAGAAGAAATTCATAAAGGGCGACAAATTTATATCGTGTATCCGTTGATTGAAGAAAGCGAAACGTTAGATTTAAAACATCTGATGGATGGCTACGAAAGTATTTCGCGCGCATTTCCAAAACCCGAATATCAAATCAGCATTGTTCACGGACGTATGCGCGGAGCCGATAAAGATTACGAGATGCAACGTTTTGTGAGAAGCGAAACACAAATTATGATTGCTACCACCGTGATTGAAGTTGGTGTGAATGTTCCAAACGCAAGCGTGATGATTATTGAAAATGCAGAGCGATTTGGCTTATCGCAATTGCATCAACTGCGCGGAAGAGTTGGGCGCGGATCTGAACAATCTTTCTGCATTTTAATAACCGGTCATAAACTTTCGCAAGAAAGCAAGCAGCGGATTTCGGTGATGTGTAAAACGAATGATGGATTTGTAATTGCTGAAGAAGATTTGAGATTAAGAGGTCCCGGTGATTTGGAGGGAACTCAGCAAAGCGGAGTGCTAAACATGCGTATTGCCGATTTAGTGAACGATGGAAAAATTTTGGAAGCAGCCCGAACTACAGCGCAAAATTTAATAGAAAGCGATCCAACGCTTTCAAAGCCCGAACACCATCACTTGCTGAATTACATGAATGAAATTTCGAAAGAAAAAGTTTGGGCGAAAATTAGTTGAGTGTAAAATTTATTTACGCCTGATAGCGTTAGGTGGCAGAATGCCGCTCTTCGGTTTTGTTGCCTTAGGAATTTGAGGTTCCTGTTTGCCTTTCTTCGCTTTCTTTTCGGGGAAACTATCGGCATAAGTAGGACAGGCAATTTTGTTGGAGTTGCACGATGGTGACAGTGCAACAATTGCAGAAACAAAAAACAACAGTAAAAATTTTCGAAACATCAGCATGATTTCTCTTTCAGTATAACGTAAATGTATTTGTTTTTGATTCACAGGAAAAGCTACAACGCAAAAAAATCTATTATCAACACATCAATTTTTTTGCGGCATTTGGAAAAGAGAAACGCGCAATTATCTTTGTTCAACAAAAATTTATAACCCATTTAAAATTTCAATTATGAACAAAGGTGAACTCAT
>CAIYOV010000012.1 GCA_903927935.1 uncultured Bacteroidota bacterium
CTTAGTAATAGAAGGGGCACCGTATTTTTTGTCAATAATTACATTACGGCCTTTAGGTCCGAGGGTAACTTTTACTGCGTTAGCAAGTTTGTCAACGCCAGCCTTCAGTTTATAGCGGGCGTCTTTTTCAAATAGAATTAATTTCGACATGGTTATTTTGTTTTAGATTTTAGTAATGATAATTGTTGATCAAAGAATGGCGAAAATGTCTGATTCGCGCATGATAAGATAGTCTTCTCCGTCTACAGTCAGTTCAGTTCCTGAATATTTACCGTAAAGGATGGTGTCGCCTACTTTAACAGTAGTTGGTTCATCTTTTTTGCCGGGTCCTGCTGCAACAACAGTTCCGCGTTGTGGTTTTTCTTTAGCCGAATCGGGGATAATGATTCCGCCAGCTGTTTTTGTTTCTGCTTCCGCAGCCTTTACCAACACTCTGTCTGCCAGAGGCTGGATACTTACTTTTGCTTTTGCCATAGTTGTCATGCTTTTATTTGTTTAATGAATTTGTTTCGGGTTGCGAATCTAACAGAGTTCGTGCCATTAGGAAATAAAAGAATTTTTGGCAGAAACTGTGGTGGAAATTGACAGAAGAGGTGAAAAATTAGCAGACAAGAAGGGTAAAATGAAAAGACCTTCCGGATTTCTGAAATCTGGAAGGTCTAAAAAGAGGAAAAGGCTAAGACTACTTAAGCTTTGTAAACTTCTTTAACCCGCCTTTGGCTATTATTTTATTAATGTCTGCAACCTCATCTTTAAAACGGCTTCGGTCGCCAAGGGTGTATATTTCGGTAAAAGGGTCCTTATCTAAAATGAAATTGTAAAGTTCGGCAAGTGGTGGAACGGTGTTCAACTTTGCATAATCCTCATAAGTAAGTTTCAGAAAGGCCGTATTAACCCCGATTCCCCGATTATCCAGCAAATAACCATTCTTTAAAACCGAAGGGTAGGCAAGTTTGGCTTTGTAATAAATGTCGGTTAACCCGGGATAAGCCACAATGCCCGCCTTATCTGCCGAAAGAGTAACCGGAACATACTTGCTGTAGTCTGCTTTTGTTTTGTAGACCACAGCAGGGGCACCCATGTTGGTATTGCATGTATTTGCCTGCTTTGTTTTGCAAGCAGTCATACTGCCACACACCATTACTGCTACGAATAGAGATAGCGTCTTCATTATTTTACCATGAATTTAGAGTTGGCAATGCCTGCATCTGTTTTCAACTGAACGGTATAAATACCCGGAGCAAGAGCAGAAATATCTGTCTTTAATAACTGGCTGCTGAAAGCCCCCATCGATTCAGTTACCTGCTCCCCGATAGAATTGAAAACTTTCATGGTATAATTTCCGGTAACATCACCGGCATCTACAAATAACTCATCATGCGCAGGGTTCGGGAATACACTGATGCGGCTTTCGGCAATATCATTTACCCCCACATTTTGTCCTCTTACAATCTGCATATCGAGCAGGTAAGTTCCGACCGAGCCTGAATAATAATCGGCTACAAAGAAGGTAACGGTTCCTCCGCCAGCTACATAAATAGGTCCGCCCATTACATCATCATACGCGCTGCTCCAACTTCCGCCATTTACCTTATAACTGAACTGTGCATCGTTGGTGTAAGTATTTCCGCCTCCGTTATAACTGTCGTAAACGCGGGCAGTAATGGAATAGTTGGTTCCACCCGGAAGACTGATGCTGTAATAATCATAATCGTTACCAACGTGCATATTAGATCCGGCAGTAGAAACACTTGCATTATTACCGCTGAAGTTTACAGGGAATGCATGAGCCGTTCCTTCGGTGTTATCGTTTTCATAAACATCAGGCGAAAGTCCTGCATCAACAATAGTAACTTCAACAGGGTTTGGCTTAGTCGAAAAGTCGGTTGTGTAAACTAAACTGTAATTGGTTTGGTCGGTAGTCGACCAGTAAACAATGAGGTAAGTTCCGGGTTCTACATTCAATCCGGTTGAAGCAAAATTTACATTGTAAGCGGTGGAAGCAGCCATACTGCCCGAAATTTCCTGAATAGTGGCAAGCCAGGTTCCATCCAGTTTATGTAAGTCGGCAGAAACCCATCCAGTGTATGCACCCGAGCCCGCATTTCCTATTTGGGTGGCAATGCTCATAGCTTGATTTTTGACAACAACACCGGGAGTAATAGTAGAACCTCCTGCCATTTGAATATCGTTGTACGGGGCGGTTACAGTTATTGAAACAGGATTGAAAAATGTGGAAGGATCTACCAGCGAATAATTAGTGGTGGCATTCTTGTAATAAATGCCAATGTAATAGGTGCCGGGCACTAAGTTAAGTGGGTTAACCGTAAACGGAACAGCATAATGAAATCCGGCATTGGCAGTTTGATTGGTAAACTCTTGAATAATTTGAACAAACACTCCGTTGTTATCAAAAAGAGCAGCCGCAAAATCACCGGTAAAGTTAGTAGAACCTGTATTGGCAATATCAGCATTCACTGTAAACGAGCCACCGGTTTGAAACGGATTGGCACTAACAGTAGTAGCGGCATATAAAACAATGCCCCCTTGGTTGATGGTTCCGCCACCACCTCCGCCACCGTTAAGTGGTTTAATGCCTATTACCGCTTGTTGACTGCTATTGAAACCACCGGTACCGCCACCGGCACCTAACGCAGCCGGGTCAAGATTGTTCAGAGAGAAAAAGCCATCGCTGTTTCCTCCCCAACCCCAGTTCTGATGGAAGAAATTGTTTTGGTCGTAGCCATCGCAAACCCATGTATGTCCGCCACCATTTCCAAAACCGGCATATTGAATCGGACGGCCTGCATCCAGTTCACCTTTTAAAGTACTTGTCCAGTTGACATCAGAGTAATTGGCACGAACAATTCCCTGAAGGGTAGCAGGGTCGTACCCGAAATATGTTTTGTAAGCATACTCTGCACACGCCTGCACCGGTGACTGGCTGGCTACAACATAAGCAGTACTTCCTCCCGTGGCACCCACTCCATAACCCATTTCAACCGATACGCCACAATGAAACATCAAGGTTGCTACATCCGCATCTGCTGTATTCAGATCGTTTGGCATTCCTGTCCAGTTATAAGTGGTGTTACCAAAGTTTGCCGATTGTGTACCATAGTGCTGATCGTTATAGGAATGATTTCCCACGCCCTGTGTCGGATAGTTCCAGAATTTCATAACCTGTGCCATAGCCGTTGCCACACAACCGGTAACACAACGCTCACCGTGTGCAGCATCGTAAGGGCACATGCCGTTTTCATTTGGTGCCTGATTCCAGTGAGTCAGACAAAGCGGACCTACCGCTTGTGTGGCGCGTGAGGTGTGTTCAACTACCGGAGTGTTGCTGTAATACTTCAGCCATTTCTGAGTAATAAGCTCGGTAGTTTCATGTATGTTTTGTTTTATATAAACAATTTGCTTTTTGTAGTTCTCCATCCATTTGGTGGTAGCAGGATTGA
>CAIYOV010000013.1 GCA_903927935.1 uncultured Bacteroidota bacterium
AAATTCATTACCCGCAAATTTAACAGCATTAACTCATCTGGATGAGAAATGTTGTGAAAAAAAAGGGACAATTTTCTAAAACCGAAGTTTAATATCAGGTCAGATAAGCCGCACTTTTGCCTTTGCCATCAAACTCCACGCGAATGTGCTCCTGCATAGTTGTGGAGAGCGATAATCCTACAAAGTCCGGTGAAACAGGAAAGAGCTTATGTTGCCGGTCAACCAGTACAGCTGCCTGAACTTTTTTAGGTAAGAACTCCATTACGGGCTTAAGAGCATAATAAAGAGTTTTGCCGGTATTAGCTACATCATCTACCACAATCACCGCCTTATTGTCGAGTGATTTTTTGCCGAGATGCAGTTTAATTTCTTCCTCTAACGGCTTCGATTTATTTAAAGACAATTCAACCAGAACAACTTTTAACCCGTCAATAGCTTCAATTTCTTTTTTCAGTTGTTCAGCATATTCATACCCGTTCGGCTTAATACCAATCAGAATAAGTTCGCTTTCATCGTAATTATCTTCTACAATCTGGTAGGCGATTCTTCTGGTTTTCTGTTGTATTTCTTCGTTATTTAAAATCCGTATTTTCTTCATGTCTTAATATTATTCCACTACTAATTTTCCTGCTTTCAGATTTTTCCCATCTGCATTTAACACGTAATGATACACTCCTTTCGATAACTTTTCATTCCGATAGAGATAATCAGTTTTTCCAACACTAAGCTTTATTCTATCTACTGCCGAACCAAGTTGATTAAAAATCGTTATCTCTCCTTTTTCAAAATCCAAGCCTTCAATTCTGAAGTTAGTTTGGGAATTAAATGGATTGGGAATTACCTGCACCGAAACTGTGCTGCCAAAAATATTATTGATGCCAGTGTAAGTGCAACTTCCGTTACTGATGTTTGCTAAATGGTTGTAATTATCAGCAGTGGAATCTGTGCAACCATATACTTTAGCCATACAACTTCCGGAGTCAACATTGGCAAGATGGTCATAATTAATGCAAGCTGTATCTGTGGCGCCAAAGGTGATACAGGTTGTTTGAGTAAGAGCAGCAAAAGCATTCACTTTCCCGTTGCCGTATTCGTTGTTAGCAGTTGGACCTGTAAAGGAATCTTTTACAGCAGTGCATATCAAAGCCGTTTTTATTTCTGAATAATTTGCTGTCGGGCGTTTTTCTAAGTACAAGGCGGCAATGCCGGCTACAATTGGAGAAGCCATTGAAGTGCCGCCATTCCGTAAGTGCTTGCCACCTAAACCAACTTTGTAGCGTAGTCCGTTAGCAAGCTTTAAACCAATGTCGTTCATATCTCCGGTACAGATAATAGTGCTTCCGGTTGCCATTACATCGGGCTTTAAGCGATTATCGCGGGTAGGCCCAAAACTTGAAGTTTTAAAACGGGCACCAACAATTTCATCGTACAAAACAACAGTATTCCCTTCCTGGTGGAAATTTGCTGTTAAATTAAATTCGTTTGAATCAACATCCAGGTAATTGGCGCGGTTTGAATAATTACCAACTGTAATTACCTTATCGCTGCACTGCCAGGAAGAAACAAGTGTTTTTGAATAATCTGCATGCATGTAATTCTGAAACTGGATATTATTACCGTTTAAGGTTTCAACCATATCTGATCCCCCAATCAGAGCCTCGCTGCTCCATAAATCGAATGTGCCGCTTCCTCTTGTTTGCAACCGCCATAAGTTATTGATGTTAGCCGGGTCAATCAGCGCTTCAAAATGATATCTGCCTTCATTTAAAGTAACCTGAAGGTTAACAGTACCCAACAGCATGGTCTGGTTAGCATCAAATAAACTTCTGGTAATTGCGACACTTGCGTTAGGGGCAGGATTAAAATCAGTAATTACATTGAAGTAGGCTGTCCTGCCTAAATCTGTTGCATTTGTATCGTTACATCCAATGGCAAATGCTGCATGTTTAAAATCCATTGTATCCGCCCACCAGTCAAAGTATATGCCTGCGGCATAATTGCTGTATTTGAAAAAAGTAAATGCAGAATCAGAAGGTATAGTGTAACTTAAATGATGTTGAATATTACCGGCATTTCCGGCTGCAGCTACCAGCACCCTTCCATTCCTTTCATCAAGCAATGTTTCAATTAACTGAGTGGTTAAATCTTTCCCATCATGAGAGCCATAGTAATCGCCAATACTGGTGTTTATTACACATGGTCTGCCAAGAGCATCTGCCTTTTTGAAAATATAATCTACCGCATCTGCAACGTGTGTTGCAAAATTATCAGCACACTCATCAACACGCACCGCAATAATTTCGCTTTCCGGGGCCACACCGGTATATTTACCGAGAAGAAAAGAATCTGCTGCAACAGAGCTTCCATTACCGGCAGCAATACCTGCCACACAAGTTCCGTGACTATAATCAATACAGCCCGTATTGTAAGGCTCAACGTGTGTGCAATTTCCGTTGTTAATATCTAACCAACTCCATTCGTTGCCATAATTATATGGGAGAGGCTTATTCGTTCCACTTACACCTTCATCCCATATATATCGGATGCGCGTAGTGCCGTCAGTATTTTTGAAGTCTTTATGCTGCCAGTAAATACCTCCGTCAATAATTCCAACAATTACACCGCGTCCTTTTAAATCGTGAGGCAAGGGTGAATACCCGGCATGAGCGCTGTCGATATTATTCCGAATGCGGGCTGTATCCATTAATGCTTTTCCACGAATATTCGGATTCTCAATTTGCTCCACTGCATATTCATTGGAAAACGCAATCAAATTTCTTTCCGGAATTTCTACCGATGCAATATTTTTATACCCGTATTTATACCTCCCACCATACTGTTCCGCTAATTGCTTAATGCGCGTAACATCTCCTTTTACAAGCAGGTGCATATTTTCGTTTCTGAATTCACCATCCCGCAAACGTTTGAAAGTACGCAAATCTAATTTTGAAGATGTTTGCGATGCCGCGAAAGCAATAAAAAAAACAGAGAATAAGGCGCTGAAGCAGATGTTTTTAATCATATATAAAATGAAAATAGCTTAATTGTTTTTGTTTCGCAAAAATGTATTTTAGCCGCGTCTCATTTATCAACGTATGGTCATCATTCTACAGATTGTATTGTTTATAGTTCTTTGCTCTACAGCAGGATACTTTGCTTACAAAGGCTACACCCGTGTTTATAAAAATATCATGCTTGGCAAAAGCGAAGATTTGTCCGGCAATAGTTCAGAACGTTTAAAGAACATGCTGCTGGTTGCTTTCGGGCAAAAGAAAATGTTCAAGAACATTACCCCGGCGGTGCTGCACCTTTTTCTTTACGTGGGCTTTGTCATCACTCAAATTGAATTAATCGAAATATTCATTGACGGGCTTACCGGTAACCACCGGATTATCTTTCATGCAGTTGAAAGCATACCCGCGCTACGTTTCATCTACGTGTTTATTATTTCGTTCATCGAAGTTTTATCGGTTTTCGTTTTTATTGCAACAGTTTCTTTTCTATCCAGAAGATGGATACTAAGAGTTCCCCGACTAAACAAACCAGAGTTAAAAGGTTTTCCGATAATTGATGCTACCGTAATTCTTCTTTTAGAAATTATTTTACTCACCTGTATTTTCAGCATGAACACAGCCGACATGGCTTTGCATAAGGGAGAATACGGGTTTTTAGTGAGTGGCTTTTTAATGCCGGTTTTTGCCGGATGTGGAGATACCTGTTTACATGTTATAGAGCGCATTGGATGGTGGGGACACATGATCATGGTTCTTGCTTTTCTGGTTTACCTTCCTTATTCGAAACACCTGCATATTCTTCTCGCCTTTCCGAATACTTACTTCGGTCGCTTACAGCCCAAAGGCTATATCAGCAACATGCCGGAGATAACAAAAGAGATTAAGCTGATGATGGATCCAAGTGCCACTCCTCCCCCTGCAGATGCAAATGCTGCACCGGTTAAGTTTGGAGCAAAAGATGTGTTTGATTTAAGCTGGAAGAATTTACTGGACGCTTATACATGTACTGAATGTGGTCGTTGCACAGCAGCCTGCCCGGCAAACCAAACCGGTAAACTTTTAAGTCCACGTAAGATAATGATGGACACCCGCGACCGTTTAGAGGAAGTTGGGAAAAATATAGCTTCCAATAATGGCATCTGGAAAGAAGACGGAAAGAGTTTGATTGAAAACGGGTATATAAGTGTGGAAGAGTTACGTGCCTGCACTACCTGCAACGCCTGTGTGGAAGAATGCCCGGTGCTCATTTCTCCTCTTGAAATCATTGTTCAGTTGAGAAGAAACTTGGTAATGGAAGAAAGCAACGCACCCGCTGAGTGGAATGCTATGTTTACTGCGATGGAAAACAACGGGGCACCCTGGCAGTTTAGCCAGCAAGACAGATTAAATTGGGAAAACGGATAATCGTATAGTATGGAAGTAAAAACAATGGCAGAATATGCCGCAAGTGGTGAAACACCTGAAGTTCTTTTCTGGGTGGGTTGTGCAGGAAGTTTTGACCAGCGCGCTCAAAAAGTTACACGCTCGTTTGTAAAAATACTGAATCACCTGAATGTAAAATTTGCCGTACTTGCTACGGAAGAAAGCTGCACCGGTGATCCTGCTAAACGTGCCGGCAACGAATTTGTTTTTCAGATGCTTGCCTTACAGAACATTGAAGTGATGAACACTTACGGTGTAAAAAGAATTGTTACTACCTGTCCGCATTGTTTTAATATTTTAAAGAATGAGTATCCTTCGCTTGGCGGAAACTATGAAGTGATCCATCATTCTACTTTTTTACAGCAATTGATTGAAGAAGGGAGAATTAAGATTACTGACACTGATTCTTTTAAAGGCAAGAAAATAACCTATCACGATTCCTGTTATCTGGGACGTGCCAACGAAATTTACGAAGCTCCGCGCAAAGTATTAGAGGAGCTGGATGCTGAGTTGGTAGAAATGAAAAGCTGCCGCACCAAAGGCTTGTGCTGCGGAGCGGGTGGTGCACAAATGTTTAAAGAGGATGAAAAAGGCACCAAACGAATCAACATTGCACGTACTGAAGAAGCCCTGGAAAGCAACGCTCAGATTGTTGCTGCCGCTTGTCCGTTTTGTAATACCATGCTTACCGATGGAGTAAAATCGAAAGACAAACAAGAGAGTTTAAAAGTGTTTGACATTGCCGAACTTCTTGCTGCAGGTCAGGGATTAGAAACTATCATTCTATAGTTCGACTTACTTCTATCCATCTACTTATTCATTTCCTTCACATCATTGTTAAGCGCTGAACGTATACGTTCCCACCGACTTTCTCTTTTATTGAGAGGAATGAAATTATTTATGAACGCTTCGCGTGCATCAATTATTGGAAGTTGCCTCTTATCATAAACCGGAAATGAATCTACACTAACCGGGAGCAGCGCCACATCCGGTGTTCTCTTTTCTATAAAGGAAGTGAGAAAGGAATTCTGATACTGGTCTGTGGCAAGAGCAATCTTTTTAAAACCCAATTTCTGTGCAAGACTGTAGCTGTAATAAATATTCTCATTACCGTGTTCAGCTTTGTCTTCTGCAAAAGTATTGGAAGTAGGAATGCCGAGTGAATCTGCCATTATCTTCATCACCTTCCCTTCTACCCAGGGGGTATGAACAGCCCCGCCAGAAAAGATAATATTTCTGGCAATTCCCTTATCGAAAAGGTTCTTTGCCCAGAAGATACGCACCTTTAAAAGAATATTCTCCTTCGAACTGTCGTAAGGAATACCCGGAACAATAATTACATCGTAGGGGGCATTGGCTACATTAAGGTTATAGGCTTTGATGGTATTCCGCTTTAGCTGACGGGAGGAAACGTAAACCAGCACACCAATCAATACCGAAAGAACCATTAAGCCGATAAAGATTTTTTTCACTGACTACAAAGCTAAAAGAAGCTATGGAATAAAACAGATTTGGAAATATGATTTACTTTATCGTATATTTGCGATAAAGGATAAAGTCAATGGCACAAAACAAGAAACTTGAATTTGATAAGGACGAGGTTGAAATAGCTGATTTCGCTAAAGCCCTCAGTCACCCTGCGCGCATTGCCATACTCAAAGAGATTGCCAAACACGAAACATGCATATGCGGGGAGATTGTAGAAGTGCTACCCCTCGCTCAATCTACCGTATCGCAGCATTTAAAAGAACTGCTCAATGCAGGAGTTATCAGCGGTTCGGTAGACGGAACTAAATCGTGCTACTGCATTAACTGGAAAGTATTTGAAAAATTTGAGAAGACCTTTGCTAAATTCTTTCACAAGGCAAAAAGCTTCGAAGAAAAGCGCAACTGCTGCTAATTATTTCATCATCATAAAACATTAAAAAACATGGAAACTCCAGAAACTATCAAACAAAGCGTAAAGCAGAAATACACCGAAATTGCTTTGCAGGACAAAGAAACCAACCAAAGCAGTTGCTGCGGTGCAGGCGGATGCTCTACCGAGGTGTATAATATTATGAGTGACGACTACACCAAGCTGAAAGGTTACAACCCCGATGCCGATTTAGGTTTGGGCTGCGGGCTCCCCACTCAATTCGCTAAAATTAAAAAGGGCGATGTGGTGATTGACTTGGGCAGCGGTGCCGGTAACGATTGTTTTGTTGCGCGACACGAAACCGGTGAAACCGGAAAAGTAATTGGGATTGATTTTACAGAAGCTATGATTGCAAAGGCGCGCCTCAATGCCGAGAAACTCGGCTTCCACAATGTGGAATTCCGTCAGGGGGATATTGAGAAGATGCCGGTGGGAGGAAATGTGGCTGATGTGGTAGTGAGCAACTGTGTGCTGAACTTAGTGCCCGATAAGGAAAAAGCGGTAAAGGAAATATACCGGGTGCTTAAACCGGGTGGACATTTCAGTATAAGCGATGTGGTATTGATTGGCGATTTACCTGAAGGCGTGGTGAAAGATGCCGAAATGTATGCCGGTTGCGTAGCCGGTGCTTTGCAGAAATCGAAATACATGAGCATCATTGATGAAACCGGTTTTAAGAATGTGACTATTCAGAAAGAAAAGCCGATTGTGATTCCTGATGATATTCTGCTTCGCTTTATTGACCGTGAAACGATTGATGCTTATAAAAACAGCGGCAAAGGAATATACAGCATAACCGTATATGCCGAAAAGCCAACCGAAGAAAAAGCATGTTGCGGACCAAACTGCTGTAGTTAAATTATGAAGAAGAACATTCTGTTTGTTTGTATTGAAAACAGCAACCGGAGCCAGATGGCGCAGGCCTTTGCTGTGTTGCACGGTAAGGATAAGGTGAATGCATACAGTGCGGGTTCGCGCCCTTCGGGTAAAATAAACCCGAAAGCTGTTGTGGCCATGCAGGAGTTGGGTTACGATTTAACTACACACGATTCAAAATCGCTCGATGAAATTCCGGAAGTGGAATATGAATATGCCGTTACGATGGGTTGTGGCGATAAATGCCCATTGGTTCGCGCTAAATATCGCGAGGACTGGAACATACCCGACCCGCGGAATATGGATGAAGCGGAATTCAGAAAAGTAAGAGACACGATTGAACAACAGGTTCAGCAGTTGCTGAGCAAACTAAATAACCCGTAAAGGGTTTGAACTTTACTTTATTAATGATTGTAGCGGATATTGGTAAACACCCCATTACGTGCAGATGTAGTATCCGGTCCGGTGGTGCGGCCGGCAGTAAACCAAAACGTACCGCTGACAACTTTGCGCAGCGTATCTATCGAAGTTAAAACCACTTTTCCCGAATCGCCCGCTTCCATGGCCCAGGCTTCGCCATTGTAGGCAAAGCTTACAGATGAAACAGGCACCTCCTGATTGACAGCACCGGGAACAAACATGAAGAAGAGCGGACGGCTGTCGTTGCCGTAAATGCGAATACTCGAAGCCAGCATCTGACCGTAAGTAACCGCAGGGTTGGTGCTGGTAAAGGTGCTGTTGCCGAGGGTGCAGTTTATACTTGGCGCACCGGGGCAGGCCTGGCAGGCGGCACCGCAATCAATTTCGGTTTCGCCACCATTCAGTATGCCATCGTGGCATAAGGCAGTGTGGTCGGTAGATTTTGAGCAGCTGTAAAAACCGGTTGTTAATAAAACCGCCAGGCAGGTTAAAGAGAGGTTCTTCATGGTCTTTGTTTTTAGTGTGTGACTACTGTTTACAGTTTTAAATCTACGCTTTTTATTTATTCGGCAAATTGTTAGTTGTGGTTTGAATTGTAGGTTTAGCTGTGCTAATGTTTTAAACTAGCTCTTCAGTATCACCAAACCCCGCCTTTTGCAAATATGCTAGTAGTGTATTTAGTATGTTGGTTAGAATTTGTGCTTAGCTATCCTCAAAAAAACGCGATGACAAAAATCATGGCGTTTTTTTTGCCTGAAATTAAAAAAAGGCAAATTATTTCTACTTTTAATACCACACACTAAAAAATTCCGGAAACAAGAACTCAGATCGGGAGCCGATTTTTCAGTAACTCATTTCCGTAATTTTTTAAATCCATTTTTTAACTTTTTTCTAAAATAAACCCCATGAAAAAAACAATCTACACAGTTATTTGTGCTTTTGCTTTTCAGTGCTTAAGCGCACAAAATGCCTTTATGGTAAGAGACATTAAGATAGGCGGAAACACTTTACCTAGCTATCTTACCATCTTTCAAAACAAAGTTTATTTCACGGCTAACGATAGTATAGCCAATCAGGAACTATTTGTTTCGAATGGAACCGACACCGGAACTTATTTGTTCAAAGACATTTGTGCGGGCGCATGCAGTGCCGACCCTCAGCAGTTGTTCAATGGCGGCAACAAACTTTACTTCACGGTAGGTTCTTTCCCCATCAAATTGTATTGCAGCGATGGTACACCCAATGGCACCGATACCGTGAACACTACCGTTACCGAAGGCGGCTCAGGGTTTGCGAACTTGAACGGTGAAACTTTTTTTGGCGGAGGCACATTTAGTTCTACCGGTCACGAACTTTTTAAAACCAACGGCACCAGTGCCGGAACAGTATTGGTAAAAGATATTTATCCGGGTGTTACCGGTGGCCTTATGGGTAGTTTGTATCCGGTGGGCAATAAACTCTTTTTTACAGGAAACGATTTAGCGGGTTATGGCTTATTTGTAAGCGATGGCTCGGTAGGCAATGCCACCAAGGTTCTTCCCATGATTTTAAGCGTGGCTCAATTTACTTACCTGGGCAATCATAACTCTATATTTTATTTCTCGCAAAACGACAGCATACATGGCAACGAACTTTGGGCAAGCGATGGAACAGTTAACGGAACGGTAATGATGGATCTTAACCCTGATGCAGATGGTTCAAGCGATCCGCGATTTATGGTAGTAATGAATAACGAAGTTTATGTTGTAGCCAACGGAGGAAACTCTATTGGAAGGGAAATTTACAAAACCAATGGAACGGTTTCCGGAACAAGTTTAGTGAAAGATGCCGCACCCGGTGGCGATAACGGTGTGAAAGATAAAATGATAGCCATGGGTAACAAACTTTATTTTCAAGGTTACACTTCGGGTTTAAATAATTTAGAGTTGTGGGCCAGTAACGGAACAAGTGGCGGCACTAACAAGTTGACAGAAATTACGGCTACCCCTCAGGATATTATGGAGATGGGAACCATCAACAATAAACTTGTTTTTACAGTGAAAGGACAGAATACTGATATTTGGGGCAGCGATGGAACTGCACTTGGAACAATTCTTCTAAATGCTAGTCAATTCAGCAGTAACATAGATAATTTTGTTACCAGTGGCAATAGGTTGTTTTTTGCAGGAAAGTCCAATGCTGCCGGCAAAGAATTATGGACCAGCGATGGAACGGTGAACGGAACTTTTATGGTTATTGATGCATCACCGGGCTCAGCAAATGCCGATCCTCAGGATTTAGTTGATTTAAACGGGGTGCTGCTTTACACTTGCATGGACGGTGTTCACGGCAGAGAATTATGGAGGGTAGACACAGCCCAGTTAGCATTAAATAACCCTACCGGTATTGCCGAGCAGAAAACGAATTCAACTTTTGCAGTTTATCCAAATCCGGTTTCCGAAAGTTTGATGCTTCAGGTTTCAGCATTGGCGTTGAATACCGAAACACAATTACAGATTTTTGATGTGAGCGGAAAGATGATCCGTGAAGAGCATATTTCTTCCAACCGTGTTGATGTTTCTGGCTTGGCGAATGGATTTTATGTTTTAG
>CAIYOV010000014.1 GCA_903927935.1 uncultured Bacteroidota bacterium
ATTATCAATGAAATGTATTTCATTTTATATCGTTTCATTTCAAAATATGTCGCTGGTTGCATGGGCTCATAACCCAAAGGTCGTAGGTTCGAGTCCTACCCCCGCAACCATGTAGGACTTTTGTTGTTCAGTCAACAAAAGTCTTTTTTTTTCTGCGAAAACCTTTTGTAGTTCTTGCTTTGCGACAAAAAGATTGTTAGTTTTTTGGGTTAGATATTGTATATTTTTTTGTCTATCAATATGCCGTTAGGGAATATCAATTTTCCCATTCTTTAAGCAATACTCATTCGCAAACTATCTAGAAAACTTAGTTATCATTTGAGCATATGAAGTGGCAAAATCATCATTTCCAGATATTAAACCGTAGCTTAAATTTTTTGTGCTGAAGAAGTTCGCGCCAGTCAATAAACAACAGCGCGAAGAGCAGAATAAACCCGGCAATCAAACCGGTTATAGATTTCCAGTTCACCATTCCATGAAAAAGACTCTCGGTATTCTCTGCTGCATATTTACCGAGCAACACAGCAGCAGTATCGCTGATTAACTTGCCTATAAAAAATGCGGGAATGATGTAATAGGGTTTCATCTTGGCCATGCCGCCTGCAATAAAAAGCGGAGTAGTGGGTAAGGGTAGCAGCGAATAAATCAGTATGGCTAACTGGCTTTTCCAGCCTTTCTCTTTCAAACGCTTTCCCAAATACTGCACATCTTCATTTTTTTCAGGCTTAAAAATTTTGCCCGATAGTTTAGGAATGTAAAGCGTGAGAACATACCGGCCAAGAATAGAGCCAGCCACGCCAATAAAAATTACCGCCCAGATGTTTAGTTGGAATATTACCTGCAACAAAACCATTATGGTAAAAGCGGGTGGCAAGGGGAAAGGCACAACATCAACGGCAAACGCACAAACAAAAACCAACAGATATTGCCACCACATAGAGTTTTTGTTTTCTACTTTTATTGTTGAGTGAAGCCAAAGTTTTTACAAAGTAGAACTATTGTAAAATTATTACGCATGCTTTTTCTCTTCAATGACGAATATATGACTTGCTGATGATTTACATCAGATTAGTTCATCTGTTTCCACGCTGTCGAATTCTTTACTGCTAACCACACTCACTATGCCCAATGATGCTGAGCATTGCTTTTGCATAGGGGGCCATAGTACATTCGTCCTTTCAAACATTTATCCTCCAACAAAAACATACAATCATGGAAAATCTACTTTATCTCGTTGCCGTATTGCTCGTAATAGGTTGGGTAGTCGGTTTCTTTGCCTTTCATGCCGGGTGGCTCATTCATGCATTACTTGTAATTGCTGTAATTGCAGTGTTGCTCAGAGTAATCCGCGGCAGAACATAGGCGTGCCTATTATCTTTTAAGCATAGAAATCCGATAACCATGAAAACAAAATTTATTGGCATACTGGTTATTGCAATTTGCATCCCGTTCTTCCGTTGTAAATCACCGAAAGGAACTAAGCCCACAGAGGAAACAAATGCCTCACCTGTTGATACGAACAAGGATGTTGAGGCAACCGGAGATACTTCGGGTGAAGAAGCAAAATCCGGTGGCTCAGGCAAACCACTCACTGTTATTATTAAAAATTTAGCATCTGCCATCGCACCGGTAACGGTTAGTGTTTATGGAACAAAAAATAAATTTCCTGCTCCAAAGCACGAATTGAAAATTTATAAATTCAAACCACATGGCAAGTCGCTCACCGCTAAAATTAGCGACCTGAAATATGGAACCTATGCTATTGCTACTTATCAGGATGTAAACAAAAACGGAAAGATAGACCAGAATCTTATCGGCATACCCAAGGAGCCATATGCTTTTTCAAACAACTACGAACCAACCATAAAGGCTCCCAATTTTGACGATTGCAGGTTTGATTACAATGAAAAAAGCTGCATGATTACTATTAAAATGATTCGTTGAGTAGGTGTGAATGATATAATTCAAAACAAATGAAAGCTATAATTACTGCCCGAAAGGTCCGTGAAAATTGGAGCGGGCATAAACATAAACTCCAACATCTGTTCATCTGGTTAACCGGTTACGAAATTATGTTTGAAGGAAGCCGGAAGGACATAGTTTTTGAAAAAGCCAAACATATTTGAAAAACCTTACCC
This sequence comes from uncultured Bacteroidota bacterium, assembly GCA_903927935.1. GTDB lineage: Bacteria > Bacteroidota > Bacteroidia > Chitinophagales > LD1 > Bog-950. Next base: position 2,139 of record CAIYOV010000014.1, read on the forward strand.
TATTTTAGGGAAGGATTGTGCTCGCAGGCAATGTTTCCTAAAGAATTGCAGTAATAAGACGATGTTAATTGGTGACAGCAATGGACTTTAAATACTATTAACTTCCTACAGAGTATAGTGATCATTACTCAAGTAATTTAATTTGGATTTATAACCTTCTATCCATCCGTTAACTATAATATGTTTTTCTTCACACCATGATAAAGTTGCGGGATGCGCGTAAGGCATATCAGATGGGCAGTAATAAATTGCAGGTTCTTAAGGGTATTGATCTGCATATTAAAGAAGGAGAATTTGTTTCTATTATGGGTTCTTCCGGTTCCGGTAAATCTACACTGTTGAATATAGTTGGCATCTTAGATGACTATGACGAGGGCAGCTATCACTTAAACGGTTTGCTTATTAAAAATCTTTCGCAAACTAAAGCAGCAGAGTTACGCAACAGGTTTCTGGGTTTTGTTTTTCAAAGTTTTAATCTCATCGCTTTTAAAAACGCTGTTGATAATGTGGCGTTGCCGCTCTATTATCAAAATGTGGGTAGAAGCCAACGCACACGTATGGCTATGGAGTACTTAGAAAGAGTTGGTCTTACAGATTGGGCTAACCATCTACCCAGCGAACTTTCGGGAGGACAAAAACAACGAGTGGCAATTGCCCGCGCATTAATCGCTAAACCCAAAGTAATTCTTGCCGATGAGCCTACCGGAGCGCTAGACTCACAGACCTCGCATGAAATCATGGAGATATTCAAAGACATGAACCGGCAGGGAATGACCATTGTGATTGTAACCCACGAGCAGGATGTGGCCGATACCACACATCGCATTATCCGCCTCAAAGATGGCTTAATTGTAAATCCGGTTTCTGCTCACAATGAATTACGATAGCCTCATAGAAATATATTATGTGGTTCGCAATAACAAGCTGCGAACTGCCCTTACAGCTTTTAGTGTGGCTTGGGGAATTTTTATTCTTATCGTTTTGCTGGGCACCGGTCGCGGTTTAAGGAACGGTACCGAAGAACAATTTAAAGCCGATGCCACAAATACTATTTGGGTGAACGGAGGGAAGACCTCGATGGCTTATAACGGTTATCAACCGGGCCGACAAATAGGGCTTACCAACGAGGATATGGACCTTATTCTGAAAAAGGTGAATGGCATTGATAAAAAATCAGGTACTGCGCAGGGCCATATTTTAAAAACCATGCGCTATGGAAATCAAAAGGCAACCTTTAATGTGCGCTCCGGAACATCTGACCATGGTTATCTCGAAAATCTGAAGATAACAGAGGGCCGCTTCCTTAACGAAAACGATATGGCTCAGTTTCGTAAAGTCTGCGTTATCGGCCAGCCGGTGAAAGATGCTTTATTTAAACAAGAATACCCTATGGGCAAATACATTGATGTAGGTGGTATAGCCTTCGAAGTAGTTGGAACTTTCTACGACCAGGGCCGTGGTGATATGGACCGGATATATATTCCGGTAACTACCGCTCAAAAAGTTTTTAACGGGCAAAACTATCTTGATGTAATATGGCTAAGCACCGGTGACCTGCCTGTAGAAGTTGGCTCTGCCATGGCAGAAGAAATCAGGCGTCTGTTAGCCTTGCGCCATAGTTTTAATCCGATGGATAAGAATGCGGTGGGTGCTTTTAATAACCGTAAAGAGTATGAGCGCGTAATGAAGATGCTCAGCGGTATTCGCGTTTTCATTTGGATTATCGGCATAGGGACTATCATAGCCGGTGTAGTGGGGGTTAGCAACATTCTTATAATATCGGTAAAGGAAAGAACCAAAGAAATTGGCATTCGCAAAGCGCTGGGTGCAAATCCTTTTTCAATTGTCAGTTTGATTTTACAGGAATCGCTCATCATCACCGCCCTGTCCGGTTACACCGGTATGGTGCTGGGTGTGGCTGTGCTCGAATTGTTTAAAATATATGTTCCGGCAAAAGATTTTTTTAAAAACCCTGAGGTTGATTTCACGGTGGCAATCAGTGCTACCTTCATCTTAATTTTTGCAGGATTATTAGCAGGCTTTTTTCCGGCTATGCGGGCGGCCAGAATTAATCCGGTAACGGCTTTAAAAGACGAAGTATGATTTTTGATTTGGATAACTGGCAGGAAATAGCTGCTGCCATGCACAAGAACAAACTGAGGACAGCACTCACTGCTTTCGGAGTGTTCTGGGGAATCTTTATGCTGGTCATTATGCTCGGTTCCGGTGCAGGTTTGCGCAATGGAGTGATGGAAGAGTTCAAAGGAACCGCTACCAATAGTTTTTTTATGTGGACACAGGTTACTAGCAAACCATATAAAGGCTTACAACCGAACCGTCATTATGATTTTACCACGGAAGACGGAGTCGCTTTAAAGCAAAATATACCGGAATTAAAGATAGTGGCACCTATGAATCAATTAGGTGGCTATGAGAGCGAAAACAATGTCGTGCGCGGGCTTAAAACGGCTGCTTTCTCGGTTTATGGCATTCATCCCCAGTTGGCACTCATTCAGCAGTTCAATCTTATAGAAGGCCGTTTTATCAATGCTTTCGATATCCGCGACAGCCGCAAAGTGGCAATAGTAGGTGAGCGGGTAATAGATAAACTATTTGCACCCGGTGAAAACCCTATGGGCCAGTATATAAAAATAAATGGAGTGAACTTTATGGTTACCGGTACTTTACGAGGAGCCGGTAAGGGTGATCAGGCGCGGCAACAGGCAGAGTCTATCTATCTTCCTTTCACTGCGTTTAGTCAGGCATTTAACCGGGGCAACAGGGTTGGGTGGTTCTCGGTTATGAGTGCTGCTAATGTACCGGCAACACTGGCCGAAGAAAAAGCAATGGCACTGCTCAAAGAACGACATAAGATAGCACCGGATGATGCTCGGGCAATCGGTCATTGGAATATGGAAGTAGAGTTCAATAAGCTGCATGGGCTTTTTACCGGAATAGAGTTACTCGTTTGGTTTGTAGGAATAGGAACACTGATGGCCGGTATCATAGGGGTAAGTAACATAATGCTGATTGTAGTGAAAGAACGCACCCGCGAAATTGGTGTGCGAAGAGCTATCGGTGCTCCACCTTCGGCCATCGTGAGCCAGCTCATTATGGAGTCGGTAACATTAACATCTGTGGCAGGATATACAGGATTGGTAGCAGGTATTGGCTTGTTGGAATTGGTCAATAAAAGTTTGCCGCCCGGTGGAATAAATATGTTTGTGCATCCCGGGGTTGATTTAACGGTGGCGCTGAAGGCGCTTGGCATTTTAATACTTTCAGGAGCCCTTGCCGGTCTTATCCCGGCACAACGGGCATTGGAAATCTCACCGGTAGAAGCTTTAAGAATAGAATAAAAAAAGAAAATGAATTATGATAGGTAAAATAATAAGAATCGCCATAGTGATAGTGGTCTTGGGTATATTCGGATGGACGTTTTATTTTCTGTATGCTAAATCAAAAAAGACACCGGAGAAAATAACGACTGTTCAGCCATCGGTGCAGAACATTGTTCAAAAGACAGTTGCCACCGGTGCAATTAATCCGCGCAGAGAAGTGGCCATGAAAAGTCAGGTTAGCGGTATTGTCGATAAGCTGTATATCAAGGCTGGTGATAAAGTGAAGCAGGGTGACGTGATAGCGCGCGTTAAAATTATTCCGAACATGCTTAACCTGAGCAATGCTGAGAACCGCGTTAATCAGGCAAAAATAGCAGTCGACAATGCAAAGATTGAATACGAGCGATCTAAACAATTGCTTACCGACAAAGTGTTAGCACAGTCGGAGTTTCAGCAGGTGGATAACCGTTACAAGACTGCTAATGAAGAACTTGATGCTGCGCAAAACAATCTGCAATTAATTAAAGAAGGAACTACCTCTAAGATGGGACAGGTATCCAACACTATGATTAAATCAACCATCAGCGGAATGGTACTCGATGTGCCGGTGAAAGAAGGTAATTCGGTAATTGAGAGCAATACTTTTAATGAAGGCACTACTATTGCTTCAGTAGCTGATATGGGCGAAATGATTTTTATAGGTAAAGTAGATGAGTCGGAGGTGGGTAAGATACATGTAGGTATGCCCCTGATACTGACCATAGGTGCGTTGCAGGAAGATAAGTTTGATGCCAAACTCGAATACATCAGTCCAAAAGGTTTAACTGAAAACGGAGCTATTCAGTTTGAAATAAAAGCAGCTATCCATTTGCAGGAGGGAAAATTTCTTCGTGCCGGTTATAGTGCTAATGCCGATATTATTCTTTCTAAAAAGGACAGTGTGCTTTCTGTGCCCGAAAGTGTGTTGCTGTTTGAAGGCAATAAATCTTTTGTAGAAATACAAACATCCTCAGGAAAATTAGAAAAAAGAGAAATTAAAACCGGTCTCTCCGATGGTATTCAGATTGAAGTAAAGGAAGGGCTTACCGGTAATGAGAAAATAAAAACAGCTACTTTGAGCACGGCACCTACACAGCCATGACGTTTGAAAAAATCTACAATGCATTTGTATGAAAGCGTAAATACAACCTGATATTTAAATGACTTGAATCATATAATGGTAAATTTGCGGGTATTTAATTTTGTCAACTAATTTTTAATAAACTTCCGATACAGTTATTTGAAAAATCTACATAATTGCATTTCGATAAAATATTGCAGAACATAGTTAACTGTTTGATTTTTTATGACCAATTCGTATAAAAAAAGTAATACCCATTGTTCTGACTGCAGCACTAAAACTTGTTTTGTTCAGCAATTCTGTGTAACCACCTGGGTTGGTATCATTAATCAGAGCAGAAACCATAGCTTATATAAAAAAGGACAACATATTTTTCGTGAAGGCGACCGGGTGTTTGGTCTGTATTTTATTCAACGGGGGAAGGTTAAAGTGGTTTCAACCGGATTAAACGGCAGAGAGCAGATAGTGCGATTGGCTGCTGATGGACACATACTGGGACATAGAGGATTTGGTTCCGAAACTTACCCGGTTGGCGCTGTTGCAATGGAGGATACACAAGTATGCTTTTTGGATAACGCTACATTGGAGGATGTTTTTATAAACAATCCGAAATTTACCTACGGTTTAATGATGTTTTATTCAACCGAATTGCGGAAAACCGAAGTCAGGTTAAGATGTCTTGCACAAATGACACTCAGGGAAAAAATTGCGGAGAGTTTGCTGACCCTGAAGAAAATATTCGGTGTAAATGAAGAGGATGGAACCTTGAATGTGACATTAAGCCGGCAGGAGATGGCTGATATAGCAGGAACCACTGCCGAACAGGTAACCAGAGAACTCACGAATTTTGAAAACGAATTATTGATTACTAAACAGGGCAAAAAAATAGTACTGCTCAATGCAGACGGCTTGTTTAATATTATTGCCACTCATAACGTTAATAAGTACTTTGCTGTATAGGTTTTAAGCAGGTTTTATTGCCTGTCAATAACTGTGAAAAGGCAAATTGACTCCTGCGATAATGCAAGTTTCTTTCTGATGTTCATCATTGACTTAGGCTGTCAGGTTAACAAATATTTACCCCATAAATTTCAGCAGTTAATATCCTCTGACAGAACAGAGTTCCTGCTGAAATTAAATACAACATGGAAGGTCAGATTAATTGTTCCGATTGCACGAATAAATTATGCTACATACAACAGCATTGTTCTCCCAATTGGGTAAGTATACTGAGTGCAAGTAAAAACCAGCTTTGGTATAAGAAGGGTCAATATATTTTTAGGGAGGGTGACCGGATTTTTGGTCTGTATTTTGTCGAGCGCGGAAAAGTGAAAATAATTTCAACCGGTCTGAATAATAAAGAGCAGATAGTGCGCTTGGCTACCACCGGTCATGTAATTGGCCACAGAGGTTACGGCAGTGAAACTTATCCTATTGGTGCGGTTGCCCTGGAAGATACACAAGTATGCTTTTTAGATAACGAGATTATTTATGATGCGTTTATGAATAATCCGAAATTTACTATTGCACTGATGATGTTTTATTCATTCGAACTGAGGAAAACAGAAATACGGGAAAGACATCTTGCACAAATGACTATCAGAGAAAAAATTGCTGATACCTTATTGTATCTGAAAGAAATATTTGGAATGAATTCGGCAGATGGAAGTTTAAGTGCAACGCTGAGCCGTCAGGAAATAGCGGATATTGCAGGCACCAGTGCAGAGCAGGTGATCAGGGAGTTGTCGGACTTTGAAAGTGAGAAACTGATTGCCAAGAATGGTAGAAAATTATTGTTGTTGAATGTAGATGGGTTATTTAAAATTGTTGCAGCCCACAATAGAAACAGATATTCAGCAGCATGGCATTCTATTGATTCTAATAGTTTTCCTCAAAACTAATAGGGAGCTGTATTGCTTCATTCACCAATCTCATTTTTTTTCGTAACAGGTTCTCAATGCAAATGGAAATAGCAGCAACTAATTATTATCAATTATACAATACGCAAACTGCTTATTGTATTTTGGAATTTATTTCAAATTTCTTTTCAGCATTTCTGAGTCATCACAACATTCATAATAAGGGGTGCTTCATTTTGTGCTTCTTAAAAAATATAAATAAGAAGCACGTTTGCACAATGAAAACCAGAGAAAATCATGTTTATTAATACCCGTAAATTCCTGCGAAAACTCAGATTCTGTCCTATAATAATACAAGAATTTTGTTGATGATCATCATTGCAATAGGGCTTTCGGTACTCCCATATTTGCTGTCAAATATTATTAAACAATTAAACTAAAATGTCATGAAAACAAAAATCAAAACCACATGGATGTTTTTAGCAGCAGCAGCAGCAGTTGCACTTACATCAACCATCATGTTTATCGCATCCTGCAGTAAGGACGCAAGCGTTGAGGCGATAGGAAACAACATTAGTACCGGTAACGATACCATCAATATGCTCGGAACAGGCGGAGGCGCTACCTGGGCATTGGATAAAGTTCACAGTAACGTGAATTGGGAATCGTTCTACTACAACGCCAATTCGTTATTGAACGGAAAATTCAATAACTTTTTTACTCAGATTTATTTCGAGCAGGCTGCTCCTGAAAAAACAGTTATCCATTCTTGGGTACAACTTTCCACTTTCAATACCGGAGAGTCAGGACGCGATGCTTATACCCGCACACCTTATAAGATTGGTTGCGGCCTTGCCTCTATGGGATGTCTGTTTGATACTACTTCAAGTACAATAACTCCGAAAGCAGCTAATGATACGGCTTTCTTTAATAGTACATCTACTGAAAGATTCGGAAGCGGTTATAAAACTACCGGAAACCTTATTTTCCGCGGAGTTACTAAACCAATCGATCTTTTCTGGTCATATTCAGGAGTTACTGCCTATCCAAGTACTGCGACTCCTCCAGGCCCTACAGCCTACAAATGTGGTTTCACCGGACAATTCGGTATGCTGCAAAAAACCGATTATGGTGTTAACTCTGGATCTATTGCAGATTTAGTAACTGTAAAGGTTCATTACAACTGTAAAAAATTATAGTAAACGAATAGTAAACATTATTAAAACTTAAAACATAATAAAATGAAAACAATAAAATTAATATCAATCGCCCTCCTGGCAATAATGGCCATATCGTTTACTTCTTGTAACAAGGATGCGGGCTTTGTTGGAAAAGGAGAAATTAAGGGATTAGTTAGCTATCCCGGAGGTGTTGCAGCAGGTGCTATAGTTTCCGTGAAATTCGGAGCTAAAGAAGCCAGCACTGACTTCGATTATTCAACCGTAGCAGACGCGAGTGGTAACTACAAATTTGAAGCCTTGAATAAAGGAGATTACTATGTAGATGCTACTTATACTGACAGTTATGGTAACACCTTTTCAACAGGTGGAGCTCATGTTAACTTAAAGTCAGCTCAGTCAGTAGCTACGGCTGATTTTGTATTAGAGTAATTGGTTGAGAAGGGAGTATAGTAAAACGGGGCGGGAATGTTCGGGATTGCAAAGTTTAGAACACCGCCCCGTTTTTTTTCAACAGGAATAAATGAATTAGAATTTTGACTTAGATTAGAGAAATGAAAAAGACTACTCATATGAAAAAGGTATACTGGATAATGTTTTCAATGCTGGGCTTACTCTCAGCCTGTAATTATGACTACAGTCCGGTTCCTCCGGGATTGACACCACCAAAGTCAACAGCCACACTAGAGGCAAAGTATGTATCTACTGCGCCAAATAAAGTATCAAGTGCCTACTGGTCAAAAGCAGATTTTCATGCAGTAACTGCACAAAACCTTAGCATAGGCAACCTTTATAACAACGGATTACTGAACATGACGGGCACCTATAACGGACTAAGTTCTTTTAGCGGAGGGGCTAACCCCAATTTAACCATGAAAGCAGCTTATGATGATTCATCCCTTTACGTGCTGTTGGAATGGACGGATGCCACTGTAAATATTTCTAATTCTAGCTGGTTACACAACGGTCCTCTCGATCCATTGAAAGGTGATAGCTCCAGAGGGTGGACTTCACAAAGAAACAATGACAAAGTAGCATTAGCCTTTGAAATTGACGCGGCTTCAAGTTCTGCGGGCACTTTCAGTAATGTAGGTTGTGCGGCTTCATGCCATAATAACCAAATGCAGCCCCAAACAGGAAAGGTAGATATCTGGGATTGGAACCTTGCACTTTCCGAACCTTTCGGTTATGCAGGGGATATGATAGCTGACGGCAATACCGGTTTAGCTTATGATGCCGGTCAGAAATCTTTTGTTCGAAACAATGCCGGTTCAACAGATACCAGCGGCCCTGCTTTTGAATGGGATGGTACTGTACAGAATGTTACCAGAGCCAGCGGCACGGCATCTATTTTAGATCCTGCTTTTTATCTTTTAAATAAAACGCCTTTTACCGGTGATATAGCGGCCGGTGAAGTTGCGTTTCACAATCTTTCTTACGGATGTTATCATTGCCATGGCGAAAATGGTGTTGGTAACGGGGAAACGGGGGATGGACCTGCATTTACAAGCGCTTCGATTAACCGTTATTCAAGACAAAGTTTTAAAGACCACGCAGCAGCGTCTACTCATGATGGCAATTCTTATTACAGTTCGATGAGCCCGACTGAGGTGGAAAATGTGATTTCCTATATCCGCGGTTTAGCGGGTGTTCCGGGTTACTGTTTACAGCAACCTGACGGAAGCAATGCAGACATTATTTCAGCTTCCAATACAAATCTGGTTAATGTAAATCTAAGTCCAGGTCACACACAATACAAAGTATTATTAAAGAGAAAACTGAACACCGGCAATCCGGATGATGCAGTGTTTAATCTGACACAGAGCACCGAATATGTATTTGGTGTGGCATTGATGGATAATGACGGAAAAAATCATATAGGTTCTTTAAAAGAAACACTCAAATTTTTGAACAAATGAAAAACCACAGCAAACGTACTCCCATTTTTCTGGTTGGGCTATTCATGTTGACCGGGTCGCTGTTATTCATGATGCCATCGTGTAATTATGATCAATATGTAGCCCCTGTTTATAACATAACCGACACTATCAGCTACACCCATGTGGTGCAGCCCATCTTTACTTCAAACTGCGCAGTAAGCGGCTGCCATGCTACCGGTGGTATTGCCCCAGACCTTTCTGCAGGCGTATCGTACGAGAATTTATTTCTTTATGACCTGGTGGATACCGCAGCCCCTGAAACAAGTGTACTTTATCAGCGGATGACATCAGCCACCAAGCCTATGCCACCGGCCGGATTAGTTCAGCCGTTAGATCAGGCCAAGGTACTTGCCTGGATAAAACAAGGAGGATTAAATAACTAAAATTTATAACCCAATATACAGAAGATGAAAACTATTAAACTTTGCACACTTTTAACGCTGATCTGTTTTGGTTTAACTGCCATAGCTCAGGAGAAAGAATCTGCTAAAACCGAAACAACACCCGTTGTGAAAAAGGAAAAAGACAAACGTCTGGCTCGTAATCCATGGGGAAGCGATTTGCTGATGAATAACCTGACTACCGACAACCTGAAAAAGCAGACCTTAGGGATGACGATG
>CAIYOV010000015.1 GCA_903927935.1 uncultured Bacteroidota bacterium
AGCTCTGTAAATAGTCGTATAGTGATCCGCTTTTGAAACTGAAATATTTACAGCAGTATCGGTTTGTTGAGAAGAGAAAAGTATTCCGTTACCTTTTAAAGGCTTAGGAGAAAAATCCTGAATAGTACTGTTTACTGCACCTGCTGTTTTTTCTACTTTAATCTTAGTTGGGGTTTTAATTAACGCCAAAGCTGTATCGCAGCCTTCCATTTCAATTTTTGCTAAAGCCTTATAACTAACATCCTTTTTACCGAGAGGTCCTTTTATATATGCATCAAATGTTTTTTTTGCATCTTCATAACGACCATTCATTTTCTGCATTTGGCCTAAGTAGAAACGGTCACTTACATATGCTTCCGGATCTTTTTCAATTACAGCTTTGTAATATTTTTCAGCCGCTTCGTAATCGCGCAGGTAGCGATTAACATCTCCCAAGAGATGCGCGATAGCAATTTTTTCCGGTTTTACCTTGTATGCATCTTCTAAATATTGTGCAGCGTTGTAGTAGCTGCCTTCTTTAATTTTAACCCGTGCAATTTTCACTTTTTTGCACCATTTCATTTTAGGATATTTCTCGACATTCTTCAGATTCGAACCATCTTGTGCGTTGACTAACACTGTCAGAGGAATCAACAACGCTAATAGAAAATACTTCATAATGTATGCTTAGTTTACTTAAGGGTTAATTAAAGTTCAGTTCGGTATTAAATTTTAGTAACGTGGATTGAAGAGGTAATTATCTTCTTTCGGAGTAAAGATGTTGCCAATATAGCTCAACGTAACTTCAAAGCCCTGAGGCAGTGGTCCTCCAATATTTTTATGGTCGCCATATTGGTTCTTCAAATGAACATCGTAAGCAAATCCTGCTCTGAAACCTTTCCATTCAAAACCAATTTTAGGGATAAGTGTGTAGTTACCTGTGTTCAGACGGTTCCATAAACCCAAGTATAAAGTAGCACGTTTTGAAGCGTCTCCTTTAACCACATGAACTCCTGCCGTTAAACCGAAATTGGTTTCGTTAGCCTTTGCCTGAGTCATAAATAAAACTCCGGGAATGAATACTGCTTTGTCTTTGTAATCAAACTCGAAGCCTCCATGTATGGTGTGGCGGAAAGGCAAGCGGTAGGTTTGAGAACTATTAGCCAAAAAATCCTGTTTGTAGTTTGTAGCGTTGTTGAAGGCATAACCAACATAAACTCTCATTCCCTGGTGGAACTCAGATTTCAGGAAAACACCTGCGTTAAAAACCCCTTTCATTTTATTTCCGCTGGTAAATGATTCAGGATTAAGACTGGCATTGTAACTCAAGTCAGGATTATAACTGTCACCGAATTGAAATTTACTAGGATCCATTTTTGTCATGGCAATACCTCCTTGTAATCCTATACCGAATTGAAACAAGCCCTTGCTGCCAAATCCCATGTTATAAGCAAGCGATGCTAAAATTTGGTTTTGGTTAAAAACCTTTCCGTTTTGCTGATCGTTAAAGAACACGAGTCCTACTCCCAACGAACCATTCTTAAGTTTTTCACGCAACAGCGAAAAGTCAAGACTCACCGATGGCGTAGAGAATACCGGTTTATTGTTCGACAAGCCAGGATACTGATTACGATAAATTCCTGTAATGCGATAGAAACCGTTAAAGTTTCCGGTCATAGCAGGATTCAGGGTAAGTGGCGAAGAATAGAACTGCGAGAAGTGAATGTCTTGTGCATTCATCGTGAAAGTTCCCATCAGTAAAGCTAAAATTGCGTAGAATCTTAAGTTCATGAGCGTGTCTAATTTATTAGGGTTCAAAGAAAATATTTTTTTCCAAACCTACATGAATTTGCAAGATAAAAAACCGAGTGTCAGTCATGTGTGTTTATAAGGTTGTTGAATATCGTTTTTGTTTGTGTTCCAATCGTCAATGCAATAGCGTAAACGAACCGGTTAAGTTGTAATCAACATTCACGTTCGGGTTGTTCTGATCAGGCCCCTCAAATGTGATGTAATAGAAATAAGTATCTGCCGGCTGCATAGCTCCGTTAAACATTCCATCCCAATATCCGTTACCATTGTATACTAACTGTCCCCATCGATTGTAAATGCGCATAGCTACAATATGATAAACTCCCTGCAAAGCAGGCGGAAAATACGGACCATACAAATCATTCAATCCGTCACCATTTGGAGAGAAAGCGTTTGGCATTGGCGGAACTCCCGGTGGAACTACAGCTAAACGCACGCTATCGTAAGCCACACAGCCATTCACTACATCCGTTACTTTTACGGTGTAAGTAGTAGTTGTCTGAGGCGATTGTACATATGGTTGCTGAACTGTAGAATCCTGCAGGTAAGTAGAAGGATTCCACAAGTAAGTAAAGTTGCCGTTGTAGCTGAACGAATCCACATTCAGGGTAGCTGTTCCCCCTACAAACACAGTAGCACTTGGAGGGTCAGCAACAAAGGCATTAACCGTTAAACAACGGATGGTAATATCAGTCGCATCGCTGGCGGTGCAATTGCTCTGGTCCGTTACAGTAAGAGTATAAGTACCGGTTGTTCTAACCGAAATACTTTGTGTTGAATCGTTCGTAGACCAATGATATTTACCAATCACATTCGATGAAAGAATAATAGCGGTATCACAACTGCACATAGCCTGGTCAGCACCTATATCTGCTAAAGGAGGTGAAGTGCTTAAAATTGCAATGGTATCGTAACTATTGCATCCATTATCGCTGGCAATTAGGGTGTATGTGCCGGCTGTAGAAACGGTGAATGAATCGTTCTGTACAGTTCCCGGATTCCAGTAATAAATAATACCGGTTACTGCATTTACATGAAGTAACGAAACCGATTGCCCTTCACAAATGGTGTCATCACTTGAAATAATATTGGCTGCAGGATGCTGGGCCGCAATAACGTGCGCAGTATCCTGTGAATGCAGGGTACAACCATTTGTATCTATAGCGATGTAAGAATAATTACCCGGTGTACTTACACTGATGAATTGGGTTTCACCTCCGTTACTCCATTGATAAACATCATAACCTGGATCAGCAGAAAGGACAAT
>CAIYOV010000016.1 GCA_903927935.1 uncultured Bacteroidota bacterium
ATACTATCGGTGCTACCTGCCAAATTCATTTGCTGATATGAGGTTAGCAGGTGTTCCAGTTCGCTTACTCCCTTTTTAATCCGCTCGCCACCCGATAATATAAGCAGACCGCCATATAGCATCCGCAGGCTCATAAAATCTACTTTGTAAATCTTCTCCCATTTTTCGTTGCTTAATAATGCTTCGCAGGTTTTAATCAGTTCATCTATTTCATCAAATTCTGCTTTTGAAATTCTCTTTGAATAATCAGCATACGACAAATAAAAATGATAGTGTGATAAATAGTGGCTGGCTTTTACCGCAATGTAAAACACCTGTGGAATGTTCAGATAATTCTTCCAGAATAAAACCGATTGGTAATGCTGCTGAAGCAATTTGAGCTGACGGCTATCTTCTTTCTTATTTAAATCAAGTAAAGAAGAATTCAGTTTCAGGAAAGTAAACGTTCCCTTTAAATCGAACAGGAATGGGAAAACGATATACGAAAAGGCTTCCATATCTTTTTCAAGCTCGTGCATCATGCGCAGGGTAGAGGCCTCGGCAAATTTGTCGGGCTCGAAATAATACAGGGAATATAACACAGCATAACGGCTGTAAATACGAAGTGAAACAAATTCACTCTTATGAAACGATCTAAAGTAAGTTATTGTCTTTGCGTAATCGGCCGGGGCTTTGGAGATGAGCGAAACATTAAGTGTGTGCCGAAGGGCAGATATGAGCCGTTTGGTAGTGAATTCGTTTTCGTGTGCCTGGTCAAGTTTAGCGTCATATTTTATTCCTTGGGCAACATCTTTCATTAAATACGATTGCTGCGCCAGAAATTTCAAAACCAATATCTGACACTGGAAATCTTCAACCCGTTCTGCTATACTTAATAAAGTGCTCGAAAGAAAATCTGCCTGATTATGTTTCCCTTCATTAATCAGTTTCTCAATTTCAGGAATATTATGGAATAGATAACTCGGATAGTTTTGTGCCAGATAATAAGTTAACCGGAGGGTGTGCGAACTTAGCTGATTAAAAGCGCCCCGGGTTTTGATATTATTCTTTCCATAAATTTTTTCACACAACTCATCAATCGAATCAAACAGGGGTAATTTCTTCTTTATTTCCTGAACAAGTTTAAGAGGTATTGCCGCTTTGGTTTCTGAAAGATAACGTGTAAACTGCCCGTAGTGAAAATCGCTGAGCAGATAAACGAATTTTTGAATGGTAAGTATTTCCTGAACTTCGTCTTTAGCCATAAAACGGTTGTTATAATCCGCTGTTGGCAGTAAAACTACCTCCGGTAAACAGTTTCATGTTTCCGTTGCTGTCGTACATTTTGCAATGGACAGTACCGGTAATAGTAGTAAACGTTTGTTTACTGGCCCCGCGAGATGTAATTTGGAAACTGCTTCCTGTCTGGTCGCCTTTCGATGTCCATAATACTCCGCTTTTATCACGCAGTGTAATGTATGCCCCGCTCGAAGAGTTGTTTTGGTAAGCAAAATTATAAGTCCCAGGAGCAAGCATACCGTAATATTGGTTGTTCATAAAAGGGGTTACATAAATTCTGAACACTTCTTTACGCAATTCTACCGAACCCGTGGTAGTCATTTTCATTTGATCGGTTATATGCCATTCACATCCGGTAATTAATGTAGAATGATCTTCATTAGCATCGGGGTCATCACCGTTGTCCGGGTGTCCGTCATTGTTGTGATCCCCTGTAATATCATCATCTTCATCTCCGTCATTTTGATTCGATACATCTGTAAAATAAGAAGCATTGGTTTGAACCATAATCTCCTCATCGCCCAATAATCCTTTCAGGTAATGAGTAGCCGGGGTGTTTTGCTGAACCGGGTTTTGCGTTACTTCTTTATTGCAACTGCTCAGCATTATAGCCGCAAAAATGAGAGCGGTAAAAGACGTTAATGGCAAATAATGTTTCATGGGTTGTATCTTATTTTAAGTGTTTACGAAGTAATAAATTTTTAGTTCATCTAAACTATGCTTTAAATCATGTTTTTGAATTGAAAATAAGATGATAAAAGGGGTAATTATTTTAATGACTGGCCCATTTACCTATACGTAAATAAATAGATAATTGTTTTAGTTGTGGAAAACCCTTATTAAAATAATACAACAGTTTGCATCATAGGGGTGTTTATAAAGAGGTCAGTTTTCGCCAAATTTCTTTTCCGCTTTGTGCTTTTAGGTGAAGAAAATACACGCCCTGTGCAGCATCATCAAAGTATAATTGAATAGTGTTATCATGTTTTACAGAATATGTTTTTATCAGTCTACCGCTCATATCAAGAACTTCAGGTGTAAGCAGATGATCATTCATATCCGTATTCTCAATAGTTACTTTGCCATTCGAAGGAATCGGATAAATGCGGACATTTGTAAGCACTTCATTCTGCAACCCGCTTATTAGCTGAACAACCGCACTGTCAATATGTGTGCACATACTTTGATCGGTAATGGTTACATAATACGTTCCGGCTGAAAGACCGGTAATGGCAGTTGTTGAATCTCCGTTGCTCCAGGCAAACGAATATGGTGTATCACCAAATGTTGGATTGATGGTGGCACTTCCGTTAGGCGAAGATGAAGAGGTTGAATTGGTCGCATTTACAGTTGATGCCAGCGGTTTAAATGTCAGAGAGTCGAACCAGTACACCGCATTAAGAATAGCAAACTGCGCACATGGATAGTGGTCCAGATTTGGGTTTACATCTACCGTATCAACCATAGTTGCTCCGTTCTGTATAAAGTGCTGATAAGCTACTTCGGCATTGTGATAAGAAACACTACGGTCACCCTGGCAGTAATACATTCTTACCGGTGAATTGGGGGTCCAGTTATAGGAGTCACTTTCTCTTAACTTCTCTCTGAAAAAATTGGTTTGCGGGTAGTTGATGAAAGAGTCAATCTGATTCTGTTTCATCACCAGCTTAGGCACGTTCGGCATTATATTATCAATAGAGCCGCCCGAGTGTGTACCGTCATATAACGGATGGAGATTGGTATCGAATGGATGAACAAATATGTCACTGTCCTGCGCAAATAAATGATAGACGCTGTTATAGCCAAACAAAAGATAAGGAAGATAATAAGGCGAAGGATAAGCACTGTCCGAAACCATTACATTCGACATTACCCCGCTCAAATCATAAGCGCCCGACATTGGTGCAGAAGCCGTAACGTGCATGGTGTTATCAAATTTCTCCTGTATCATTTGATGTGCCGCCATAGTAGCGTGACCGCCCTGCGAATAACCGAAAAGAAACAACTGCTCATTTACCGGTGCTCCCAGGGTGTCCACTACTTCTTTCGCTGCTCTTATTAAGTCAATTACGCAGGTCGCTGCACTTTGAGCGTGCTGATAAGGATGCATACCCGGACCATCGCCTAAACCCAGGTAATCGGGCATAAGCGACACAAATCCTTTCGAGGCGCCTGCCAGGGCAATAAACCATTCGCCCTGAAAGCGCGAAGGAACATCGCTCTTTCTGGTTACGGTACCATGCTGATAACTCATCATAGGCGATTTGCACGGGGCACCTACCGGTACCACCAATAAGCCCGAAGCGGTTGTAGGAGTGCTGTCGCCATTTACTGTATTGTATATTACCTTGTAAACTTTTGCTCCGTAGGTAGTGGGAAATACTCCCGAAATACCGGTTGCTGCGGTTAACACCGAATCAACTTCGTGTGCAGTAAATATTTTTTTAAAAACAAGTTGGTTCACAAACTGCGACTGAACCTGCAAACACATGACTACAAACAGCAACGGGAAAATTTTTTTCATAGGAACACAATTTGTTTTTAGAGCAGACGAAGATATACCTTAAACAGCAACTCCCGGATGACCGTTATCATAAATTATCAAACCTGTAAAGTAGGTTGGCTGCCGGTAACCGCCCGCCTGATAATATTCCAATAGTTTATTTCCATCGCTCCCTCTTTATAAAAACCTCTCTCCAATAACAGCTTGTGCATTTGCGGAAGGTTGTACGAAGGCGCGCCCATACACAAATGGTGTTCAGCATGATAGTTTACATGATGCGGGGCAAACAGAATCCGTTCAAAAAAATTGGCGTAAGTAGTGCGTGTATTCTTATGCGGATTGCTGCGGTCTTCCACCATGCTGTGCTCGGCCATACTGCGCACGCGCAGACTGAAATTGTTGGTGCTTAACAAGGCACCAATCCAAAGCAGATACAACCAAGGGTGACCAAATGCATACAGAATTAAAAACAAAATAAAATTGGCTGCCACCGGTCCTGCCAGATTTTTTATTGCTGCCGAAAACAACTGCACCACACTCTTTCCTTTCAGCGAAACCCACTCGGCTTTTCCGTTCAGTGCATATTTTAAAACGCCTAACTGCATCAGCAGCACCGCTATGTTTCCTTTAAGGCCGGTGGGGCCGAAAAAATCGCGCAGAAATTTGCGCACCATACTGATGCGCGAAGTGGGATAACCCGTGGTCAGCGGTACATCGAGGTCGGCATCTAAACCGGTGTTAAGGTGATGCTGCAAATGATAAGGGCGGTATTTATCTACATCATGTAAAATAGGAAACGCGCCAAACCAATTACCAACGAACCGGTTCACCTTTCTGGAAGTAAACATTGAATCGTGCGAGCAATCGTGCAGAATAATAGCACAGGCCAGTTGTTTGCCACCTAGAATGAAGAGCGAAATAATAACGGTAAAGGGATTCGGAAAGAAACCAACCAGTGCAAACGCAAAAGCAATCCAAACCCAGGTATGCAGTATTTCGAACGCGGCTTTTAAATCGCTTTTATGCATCAGTGTTTTTATCTCATCGTTGCTGAGATACTGGTGCAGAGTTTTGTTATACCATTTTAAATGATTTTCAGACATGCGGTAAAATAGTCATCGGATGACTGACAGGTATTACTTTCTCACTTTCAGTTTCTGGCCTATTTCAACGGTAGTGTTGCTTAGCCCGTTCAGTTCTTTGAGTTCATCTACACTCATGCCGTAAATAAGGGCAATGCGGAAAAAGGTTTGGTTCTTTTCCACAATGTGATACTCGCTTTTCGAAACATTGTATTTTACACCATGTGGACCTACCTCTACCGCTTTGGTAGATGGTGGCGGAACTACAAAAGGTTCATCAGCCGCTTGTTTTTTTACTGCAACCGGTTTTGGTTTTTCTACTACTTCGACAGCAGTAGTTTTAACAGGAGCCGGTTTTGGTTTTTCTTCCACCACCGGTTTTGGTTTTTCGGTAATAGTGGTAGTAGTGGTTTTTGTAGTGGTTGTTTTTGTGGTTTCTGCTACCACTGTTTTAGCGGGTTCAGTTTTTGCCGGTTCCGACCTAACCGGTTTTACTTTCTGCAATGGAACATCTTCTATAATTTCTTCCTCACCTTCTTTTAACTGCTTTACAAGTACAACCTGATAGGGTTTCAGTTTTACATCTTCCGGAAAATCGTTGAGCAAACAAAAATCAGTTAGTGAAACATGAAATTGGTCGGCCACCCCCTGAGCGGTTTCTCCTTCAAGCACCGTGTGCTTTTGAAAGCGCGGATACGCCACCTGTGCCTGAACGGCAGTTGAAAAAACAATAAATGATAAGGTAAGCAAAGTAACAAGGCGAAGTTTCATAGTAGTTGATTATACTACAAGTATAAAAATATTTTTAGTGCGCGCAGGTATGCATAATAGGTTTATCCCTTTTTTATTTAGTTGATTTTTCTTTTTAGCGTGCCAATTTTCACATGCAACTACCCCAACCTCCCGATATTCTTTGTAATGTTTACACCTCGCCATCGCGTATTTCCTTGACACTTTCCGCCATTTGTATCACGTTTTCGAACATTCACATTCAACTAATCGTGTTTTACATCGCGCTTTGCTACTTTTCATTAACACTTGCGGTCATTTACATCAAGCTTTCGAACATTTACATCCAACTAATCGTGTTTTGCATCGCGCTTTCAAACTTTTCCTTAACACTTTCGAACATTTTCTTCCAACTTATCGTGTTTTACATTGCACTTTCAGACTTTTCATTAACACTTATCGACTTTTACTTAACACTTTCGAACTTTTACATCGCGCTTTCAAACATTCACATTCAACTATTCGTGTTTTACATCGCACTTTCGAACATTTACACCCAACTAATCGTGTTTTACTTCACGCTTTCAAACATTTACATGTAGCATATGGGTTTTATCATCTCGCTTAAACACTTTTCTTTCTAACTCAACATTCATTCCAATCAAACCTTACCTTTTCTATTTTCGCTCCCTCAAATTTACATATGCAGCAACTACAATCTTACCTTGAACAAAACAAAGAACGTTTCTTAAACGAATTACTCGACCTTCTCCGCATTCCCTCTATCAGTGCCGATGCTAATTACGGTGCCGAGGTTAACCGTGCCGCAGCTTTTGTGTGCGAACAGTTACAAAAGGCGGGAGCCGATAAAGCAGAGGTAATTGCCACGAAGGGTTACCCCGTGGTGTATGCCGAAAAGATAATAGATTCTAAACTGCCTACTGTTCTCGTTTACGGTCACTACGATGTGCAGCCTGCCGACCCTTTGGATTTGTGGAACTCGCCCCCTTTTGAGCCGGTGGTGAAAGACGGTAACATCTACGCACGCGGTGCCTGTGACGATAAGGGGCAGATGTATATGCACGTAAAGGCGTTTGAAATGATGATGAAGAATAACTGCCTGCCTTGCAACGTAAAGTTTATGATAGAAGGCGAGGAGGAAGTAGGCTCGGTAAACCTGGAAACCTTTGCTATTGAAAATAAGGAGAAGATTAAAGCCGATGTGATTTTGATTTCGGATACTTCGATGATCAGCAACGAGGTGCCGAGTATTACCACCGGTCTGCGTGGCTTGAGTTATCTGGAAGTGGAAGTAACCGGACCCAACCGCGATTTGCACAGCGGTGTGTATGGCGGTGCGGTCGCCAACCCTATCAATATCCTCTCCGATATGATTTCATCCTTACACGATAAAGACAGGCGCGTGACCATTCCGGGCTTTTACGATAAGGTAGAGGAAGTGAGTAAAGAGGAACGCGATGCCATGGCAAACGCTCCGTTTAGTTTAGAGGAATACAAAGCCCACCTCGACATTAACGAAGTGCTGGGCGAGAAAGGTTATTCAACTCTCGAACGGGTTTCTATCCGTCCCACCCTCGATGTAAACGGAATATGGGGAGGTTATACAGGCCAGGGAGCCAAGACGGTTCTTCCCTCAAAAGCCTACGCTAAAATTTCGATGCGTTTAGTGCCGAACCAGAAGAGTGAAGAAATTTTGCAGTTGTTCGAAGCTCATTTTAAAAAGATTGCACCGGCTTCGGTAAAGGTGAAGGTAATGCCGCATCACGGTGGTGAAGCGGCCGTTACACCCACCGATTCAGTGGCTTACAAAGCAGCTTCGAAAGCCATGGAAACAACTTTTGGCAAAACACCTATCCCTTTGCGCACCGGTGGAAGTATTCCTATTGTAACCATGTTCGAGAAAGTGCTTGGCATTAAATCGGTGCTGTTCGGTTTTGGTTTAGACAGCGATGCCATTCACTCACCAAACGAGAAATACGGTTTGTTTAATTATTATAAGGGAATTGAGACTCTACCGTATTTTTATGAGAACTTTGCAGCGATGAGTAAGCACAGCTAAAAATGAATAGATCCCGGATTAAGTATTTCGTAATTGCCATTGTTGTAGTAATTGTTGCGGTGTTGCTGGTGGCGTTCAGAAAAAGTCTGTTCAGCGATACCAAAGAAAAGCTCTTCAATCTTCTTCATCAGAAACAAAACGTAAGGGTGAAAGGCGACCTGGTGCCTATTACCAGCCGCGACTTACTCGAAAAGTATTTTAATTATTTCGGTTACGAAGCCAAGTGGACGGACTCTACTTCCGCTCAAAGTGCTTACCGCGATATGCTGATTGAAATGCTGAATCAGGCCGACAGTCTGGGATTGGACCGCGCAGATTATCATCAGGAGTATATAAAGAAATACGATTCGCTTTCGCACTTGCCTAATTTTGATATGAGCGAATTTGAATCGGAGAATGAATTGATTTTTACCGATGCGGCTCTTTCATTTTTGTATCACGTGGCGTATGGAAAAGAAATTCAGCGCATAGAATACAACGGGGTGAAGTATAATATTGATTCATCGCACATTCTAAACGTGTACAGCGCTTTACTGGCTCACCACGATTGGAGAAGAACGCTCGATAGTATTGAACCCAAGACCACGCAATATCTTTTTTTGAAAAGCGAACTGAACCGCATGCAGTCTTTTGTGAGCAAATATCCGGCACTTGTCGCTATGAAGGTATCAGATACCGCTTCAGGAAGAGCAGCTGCCCTTGTAAAACTGAAAGTATATGGCTTAATGCCCGATGCAGTGAATGTTGCTTCAATTTCGAATGCTCAGCTTAAATCTGCCATCATCAGTTTTCAGAGAATGGTGAGTATGGATACCACGGGCACCCTCGATGCTAAAACTATTTCCGCACTCAATTATCCAATTGCCAACCGGTTGACACAAATAAAAGAGAGTTTGAATTACTGGCGCTGGACCGGCAGGTTGAAAGAGAAGGAATTTATTCTGGTGAATATTCCAGCGGCACGTTTGCAGATTGTTACGCACGATTCTTTAAAAGATATGAGCATGCGGGTGATCGTAGGAAAGAAAGACACCAAAACACCTTCGTTTACTGCTTACATCACCAAGGTTATTACCTACCCCTACTGGACGGTGCCGTTGAGCATTGCTACTAAAGAGATGCTTCCGAAAATCAGAAAGCGCATTAACTATCTCGATGATAACAACCTGCAGGTATTGAATAATAAAGGAGTTGAAATAGACCCTCACTCGGTAAACTGGTACCGGTATTCTAAGAACTATTTTCCGTTTACCATTCGCCAGTCCACCGGTTGCGATAATTCGCTGGGCGTTCTCAAGTTTGATTTGAATTCACCTTTCAGTATTTACCTGCACGATACCAACAGTAGAGGTTTGTTTGGAAAGAAAGATCGCTTTTTGAGTCACGGATGTATCCGGGTAGAAAAGCCGATGGATTTGGCGCATTATATTTTGGGTGAGGGATTAGATACTGCTACCGTTACCAAACTGCAACTATGCATGAAAGACCAGACTCCGCAGGATTTTATGTTGAAGAAACGTTTCGCAGTGCTCATACTATACATGACAGCCGATGTAGATGAAAACATGAGCCTGAAGTTCTATAAAGATGTTTATGCTGACGAAAAGAAATAAGCTTTGTTTTATTATTTCGCTGACGAGAGTGTCAAACCCAAAAACTCTTCAGCCGTTTTAGCATCCACCGGTATTTTATTTCCCTTTTCAATGCGCGCATAGGTGTAATAACCAAAGGGGTCAACTTCTTTAGCATACCCTTTTACCAGCCGGTCGTTTAAAAATTCACCGGCATATTTGCCACCGTTGCTGTTTTGAAGTTCCCCATAACTGTTGCGCTTTCCGTTGTACCCGCCAAAGTATATTTCACCGTCTTTGCCTTTTTGAAGAGCAACCCCGTTAATGAATTTATTATCAGCAAATGTTCCCAGAAAATAACTGCCATTTGGATATTTCAGCCAACCGGTACCGGCTTTGCTGTCGTTCTTGAATTGGCCGCAGTATTCATCCTCTGCGCTATGTAGTATTGCATTTCCGGAAACAAATTTTCCCTCCGCATAATTTCCGTCATAAATATTTCCGTTTAGTACCATCAGCCCCTTGCCATGCGGATTTCCGAAACGCTTTTCGCCTTCGTAACGTTTTACATCCTGTTCTACCTGTTTATCTTTCATGAGGATAGTAATGTCTTCTTCTATCTGTTGCCGCTGTTCACTTACAAGTTCATTGAAAAGGAAGTGTTGGGCATACATTGAATCGCGCAGTTTAAACAAATGCTGGTTGAATGCGTTTTGCTGTTCAGGCAGCACCACGTTTTTAATCAGTTCTTTGTGTTTGCGGATACGGAGTTTAGTCAGCGGGTCAAGAATCAATTCATTCTTATCATTTGTTTTCAGTTTGTGCAATACCGGATATGTGCGGATGGTATCTGTAAACGAAAAAAGATGTGTGTAATCAGAACCCACATTGAAAGAAGAATCCATTGCAGTGGCATCGCTGAATATTAAACCGCATTGAGTGCGGTCGTAACTGACGGTCCTTCCGGTAGCTTCACCATCCTGCGGCTTTATGCCAATAAACAAAATGCCCTTTATGCGATCGTGAGTAAGGGTAACGCTATAAAGTAACTTCTTATCAAGGTTTGCAATTTTGTAAGCGGTCTGATAAACATTCAATGAAATATCGTTCTGAGTGCGGTCGTAAAGAATTTCTTTTTGCACCGATTGCTTGTCAACCAACTTTCCTGATAAGTAATCCTGTGCCTGTGTTCCTAAGAACGTAAACAGAAGGGATGTGGCGAATAAAAGTTTTTTCATGTACGGTCTTTTATTCGCAATTAGTTCCATCCACTTTAATAATTGCACCGTCATCAGTATAATACACGTAAGGTAGTGCGGTATAAGTATCACTGCCGTGGGTAAGTTTTATATTACATTTGTATTTGTTGTAAGAAGCTGTTTTTTCAACAAGCACCAGATTACTTACTTTATCAAGTTCCACATCGCTGCCGATAGTTACACCGCAACCAGAAATTTTCTTGCCGTTTAAATCAATCATCACTTTAGCTTCGGTAATCATTGATTTGTTTTTGGGTTTTTCAGCTGGGGGAGTTACCGCAACTACTTTTTTTATTTCAGCAGGTTTAGATGAATTGGTTAAAACTGCATTGCTCACTTTCGGAACCTCTGTAGTACTAGTATCCTTTCGTTCGGCAGGGACATCACCTTCCAGAACGGTATCCACTATCTGTTGAGTCGGAGAGGAGACAACTTCTGGTGTTGCATTTGTTTCTGTTTTTACCGGTTCGTCAAGCGAGGCAGTTTGCTGATTGCTTATATTTGTAAAATAGAAGTAAGCAAGAAAAGCACCCAGCATAATAACAACGCCTAAAACTATTTTAAGCGCAATGTTGCTGTTGCTCTTTGGTTCTTCCGGTTCTGCAGCGGCCGGTTCAGGTTGCTCTACAATTTCTGTCGGTGTTACTATTGGTGCGGCAACTATTGTCGGAATTGTTTTCTCCGGAATTTGTTTGCTTAGTATTTCAACTTCCTGTTTTAAGCGTTTGTTCTCTTGAC
>CAIYOV010000017.1 GCA_903927935.1 uncultured Bacteroidota bacterium
AAAAACAGGATTGGCACAGCCTTTACTCACCTCAATTTTGGAGTAATCAATTTCAACTGGAGCAACAACAGCATGTTATTTGAAATTAAAAATAAGAACGGCAAAACAGTTCGCAAACAAAATATATTGCTTAGCGACATTAAATTTTGAGTGATAAAAATAAAATTCATGCTAGTTTGTCATTAATTAAATCCTAATATCTTCCATTAATAAAACATTACTATGAAGAGAGTTTTACTTGCTTTAATTTTTCTCAATTTAATTCTGTTTACAAACAGCTTTGCACAAAACGCTCAGATAATCGGGACCATTCGCGATGCTGACACCAAAGATCAACTGACTGGTGCAACAGTCAAATTTGACAAAACGAGAGGTGCGATTAGCGATGCTTCAGGGCAGTTCACATTAAATATTCCTGCTGGCGAACACGAAATCACTATTTCTTTTGTTGGTTACAAAAGCGATAAGCGAACGGTTAATTTGAAGGATGGAGAAAAACTAAAACTTGAAGTTTCACTTCATCCTTCTGTTTTTCAAATGAATCAGGTGGTTACTGTTAGTCAGTATAAAAAGAACTCTTCGAAAGAAACAGTAACAACCGATGTTATTGGTAAGAACCAAATTAAAAATACAAATGCGAATGATGTTGGCGAAGTAGTAAGTAAAACTTCAGGTGTTATCGTTCAGGATGGACAAATTTCCATTCGGGGAGGAAGTTCGTTTTCGTACGGAGTCGGTACACGAACTGCGGTATTAAGTGACGGACTTTCTTTAATGAGTGCCGACCGTGGCGAAGCACAAGTAAAGATGGCGCCTCTTGAAAATGTTAAGCAGGTTGAAGTAGTAAAGGGTGCATCTTCAGTGGTATATGGTTCCGGAGCTTTGAATGGAGTAGTAAATGTGATTACCGAATGGCCCAGTGATGCAGAGCCTAAAACAGAAATTGCAACTAACATTGGGGCTTATGATAATCCTTCCGATTTACGCATGAAATGGTGGGGTGATGTTCCACGTTTTTTCAGTTCTGTGAGTGCCAATCACCAGCGCAGATTCGGCAACCTGCAGTTTGTTTGTGGAGGAAATTTTTTGCTCGATAAAAGTTACTTACAAACAAATGACGAATTCAGAATTAGCGGATTTTTTAAAACACGCTACCTGCACCCCAAAATAGAAGGACTTAATTTTGGTTTAAACGGAGAAATATTTATTGAGCGTAACGAATTGTTTTTTATTTCAAGAGATTTGGATTCGCTCGCAATGGTTCCTGCCACTGCATCGGGTGATAAACATTTCAAGATTTTGATAGACCCTCACCTTTCCTATACCAGCCCTAAAGGACACGCCTTTAAATCAACTATACGTTACATGAATATTACGCGGGATGGAGGCATTGGTCGTGATGCAGTAAGCCATATAATAAATATGGATAATCAATACCAATTTCGATTCAGAAAAGATTTGTTGGTGATTACTGCTGGGTTACCTTTTACTGTCGGTGTTTCTCGTAGTAATTTGTACGAAGGACTTCATACAAATTTTAATGCAGCCATATATACCCAGGCCGAAATCAACTATAAGATATTGGCATTTCAGGCAGGTATACGGTACGAAATTTCAGGAGTTGATTCACAAATTGCTAAAAGCAGACCGGTGTTCCGTTCAGGTATAAATATTCAAGCGGGAAAGGCAACTTTTATCCGGGCTTCTTGGGGGCAGGGCTATAGAGTACCAACAATTGCCGAAAAATATTTGGCACAACAATTTGTCAGCTCAGTGCTTATTGTTCCTAACGATACTTTAAAAGAGGAATCAAGCTGGAGTTTTGAAGTTGGAATAAGACAGGGGTTCCAAATAAAAGATTGGAAAGCATTTATTGATGCTTCGTTTTTTTGGCAGGAATACAAAAATTATATAGAATACGAATTGGCCATTTGGCCAAATCAATGGAGCAATGGGAAACCAATTTTTCCAGATTCGCTGGAGTTTCCTTTTGGTGCACCCAATACCATAATAGGAGCCAAGCCTCTTAATATTGAAAATGCACGTATAGCAGGTTATGAAATTGGAGTAGGCACAAGCGGGAAACTTGGTCCGGTTGGTCTCCAAATCTCTGGAGGGTACTCTTACAATTTTCCTTCTAAAAAAGATAATGATACTGGAAGTGCGCACTACTCAACTGCAGCGTTTTTGCGCGATGTATTTAAATTTAACGGAAAGCGCGTGGGGCCCGAAGACACTGCACACTTGCTGTATTACCGCAGCAGACATTTAGTGCGTGCCGATATAGAATTAAGCTATTGGAAATGTTATGTGGGCGCTACTTTTAACTATGGCAGTATTCCGGAACTCATTCCGGGATTTTTCAAGGCCGCCTCCAATCTTATTTTCCAAAATCCCGATGCCTTAGATAATTATATGACAAAACATATAAAAGGCGATTTCTATATGGATTTAAGGGCAGGTATGAAAATAAACGATCATTTTTCTATGGGCTTCATAGTTAAAAATGCACTCAATCATTTTTATTCTTTACGACCCGGCAAACCGGAGCCTCTTCGGAGTTATACCTTACAATTCCGATATAGTTTCTGAAATTGGGCAAATCTCAATTTTTGAATTATTGTCAAAAATACTTGTTGCTACAAGCATTTGCTTTGCTCCAAATTTTCACCTTTGCACTTCAAATTTTTGCCAATGTCAAAATTTACCTGGTTTATTGTT
This sequence comes from uncultured Bacteroidota bacterium, assembly GCA_903927935.1. GTDB lineage: Bacteria > Bacteroidota > Bacteroidia > Chitinophagales > LD1 > Bog-950. The sequence continues at coordinate 2,722 of CAIYOV010000017.1, forward strand.
TTCGTAGTGCTTCTGGTAGCGGGCATTATTGTTTACAATAAAGTTCTTCATCCTAAAGAAGACGCAGCCCCCACAGCACAAACCGGTGCTCCGAAAGATATCTCTGTAAGTGGATTTGTTGTGCAGCCTAAAAATTTAGAAAATGGAATTCTTGCTTCCGGAACTTTATTGGCAAATGAAGAAGTGGAATTACATGCTGATGTGTCGGGAAAAATTACTGAATTGAATTTAAACGAAGGTTCGCCCGTTGCAAAAGGAACTTTGCTCGTAAAACTTTTCGATGCCGATTTGCAGGCAACTCTCAAAAAATTAAATGCACAAAAAGAAACGGCTGAAAAAACCGAACAGCGATTAAAACAATTACTTGCCATCAACGGAGTCGGTCAGCAGGAATATGATAATGCCCGGACGCAATTTGATGGAATAAAAGCTGACATTGAATACACACAAGCACAAATTTCAAAAGCCGAAATTCGCGCACCCTTCAACGGCATTGTTGGTTTGCGCAATGTAAGCTTGGGCGCTTATGTTTCACCCACAATTTCTATCGCCACACTTCAGCAGGTTGATTTGCTGAAAGTTGATTTCACAGTTCCCGAAAAATATTCTTCTTCTGTTTCTAAAGGGAATACTTTGAAATTTACTGTTGATGGATTTGCTGAAACATTCAACGCAAAGGTTTATGCTATTGAGCCCCGTATTGATGAAGCAACCCGTACCATCAAAGTCCGCGCATTGGCACAAAATACAAAGACGAAATTATTTCCAGGTGCTTTTGCAAAAATTGATTTGGGTTTAAAAAACATTGAGGGGGCGTTGATGGTCCCAACACAATGTATCATCCCCGATGCCCGAAATAAAAAAGTAATAGTGGTAAAGAATGGCAAGGCCGATTTTAGAAAAGTTGAAACCGGAATTCGGAATGAATCATTTATTCAGATTACCAGTGGAATAGAAATTGGTGACACCATTGTTGCCACGGCATTGATGTATGTGAAACCAAATGCAGGAGTGAAAGTTGCAAAAGTGATTGAATAACCCATAAGGTCTGATTGATAAAATGAGTTTACCAAGTTTAAGTTTACGCAGACCTGTTCTTGCAATCGTGATGTCCATCGTGATTGTATTGTTTGGCGTAATTGGTTTTAAGTTTCTTGGTGTAAGAGAATATCCGAGTATTGATCCACCCACCATTACCGTGCGCACTAATTACACCGGTGCGAATGCCGATGTAATAGAATCGCAAATAACTGAGCCGTTGGAAAAAGCGGTAAATGGTATTGAAGGAATCAGAACCATTTCTTCCGCCAGCAATTTAGGTTCCAGTACAATTACAGTTGAGTTCAATGTTGGCTATAATCTGGAAGCTGCTGCCAATGATGTTCGCGATAAGGTTTCGCAGGCTGTGAAGCAGTTGCCACAGGATATAGATGCACCACCAGTGGTTACCAAGGCCGATGCGAACAGTGATGCTATCATTTCGATGACGGTGCAAAGTAATACGCGTAACCGGTTGCAGGTGAGCGATTATGCCAGCAATACTTTGTTAGACAAACTGCAAACCATTCCCGGTGTAAGCAACGTACAGATTTGGGGAGAACAAAAATTTGCCATGCGCATTTGGGTAAAGCCAATGCAACTGGCGGCTTACCAACTTTCATTTACTGATATTGAAGCAGCACTGAATAAAGAAAATGTGGAGTTGCCAGCAGGGAAAATTTACGGAAACAGCACTGAACTTACCGTAAAAACTTTTGGTCGCTTAACCACTGAAGATGATTTTGAAAATTTAATTATTAAAGCTGATAACAACCGGGTAATTCATTTGCGCGATGTTGCAGATGTTGTGCTTGGTCCAGAAAATGAGGAAACGGTTTTGAAAGAAAGCGGTATACCTATGGTAGGCCTTGCACTTGTACCTCAACCCGGCTCAAACTACATTGAAATTGCAAATGAATTTTACAAGCGCTACGACCAAATTAAAAAAGATGCACCGCAGGATATTCAACTCAATATCGCGCTTGACTCAACAAGATTTGTAAAACGTTCGATAGTTGAAGTAGGTGAAACATTGGCCATTGCATTCCTGCTTGTGGTAATTATCATCTATCTTTTCTTTCGCGACTGGCTCATCGCTATTCGTCCGCTCATTGATATTCCTGTTTCACTTATCGGGGCTTTCTTCATTATGTATGTAATGGGGTTCAGTATAAATATCCTTACCCTTCTTGCCATTGTTCTAGCCACAGGCCTTGTGGTAGATGACGGAATTGTGGTGACAGAAAATATTTTCAAAAAGATTGAAAAGGGAATGGGCATTCGTGAAGCTGCAGAGAAAGGTTCTAATGAAATTTTCTTTGTGGTAATTGCAACGAGTATAACGCTGGCGGTAGTTTTTCTTCCGATTATTTTCCTGCAGGGTTTTGTGGGAAGTTTATTCCGCGAATTCGGAATTGTGCTGGCGGGGTCAGTGTTGATTTCGGCATTCGTATCACTTACCCTTACACCGGTGCTGAATGTTTTTCTTACAAGGAAGAATTCTTCACATGGTTGGTTCTATATAAAAACAGAACCGTTTTTTCAATCGTTAGATGATGGTTACCGTTCAGCGCTACAGAACTTTATGAAACGCAGATGGATTGCCATTCCAATAATTGTAGTATGCTTTGGCGGAATTTATTTTTTCGGTACTTTGCTTAAAAGCGAACTTGCTCCGCTTGAAGATAGAAGTTTGTTCCGCATGATTGTGAGCACACCGGAGGGAACCTCTTATGATTACATGGAAAAATACACCGACAGAATTGTAAAATTCATGTTGGATTCTATTCCTGAAAAGAGAATTGTTTTGAATGTGGTAGCGCCAAATTTTGCAGGAAGCGGCTCGGTGAATTCCGGTTTTGTACGGGTGGCATTAAAAGAGCCCAATGAACGCCACCAGTCACAACAGCAGATTGTGAACATGGTCAACCGCAACATGGGCAAGTTCAACGAGGGGAAAGTTTTCGCGATTCAAGAGCAAACTATTTCGGTGGGGCTTGCTGCAAGAACTTCATTACCGGTTCAGTTTGTTATTCAGAATATGAATTTCGATTCGCTAAGATCGTGTCTTCCAAAATTTTTAGAAGAAGCGAACAAGAGCAAAGTTTTTCAGGGAGTGGATGTGAATTTGAAATTCAACAAACCCGAATTGCAGATTACGATTGACCGGATGAAAGCAGCCGAACTTGGTTTGAGCGTTAGAGATGTTTCACGCACACTTCAATTAGCTCTCAGTGCAGGTAGGCTTGGTTATTTCATTATGGGAGGAAAGCAATATCAGGTGATTGCACAGGTAGATAGAAACGACCGCGATCAACCGCTTGATTTGAAATCATTCTATGTACGTAATAACAAGGGCGAATTAATTCAGTTAGATAACCTGGTAAAGATCGAAGAACAAAGTAATCCTCCGCAACTATATCATTATAACCGGTACAAAAGCGCAACTGTTTCAGCAGGGCTCGCCCCTGGCAAAACAGTGGGCGATGGAATTGCCGAAATGGAAGCGATTAAGAAAAAAGTTTTAGACGAATCTTTCTCTACGGCATTATCTGGTTCATCAAGAGACTTTGCTGAAAGTTCTTCAAACACATCATTTGCTTTTATTCTGGCACTCGTTCTTATCTTCTTAATTCTTGCAGCACAATTCGAAAGTTTTATTGATCCGCTCATTATCATGTTTACCGTTCCTCTCGCGATTGCAGGTGCATTGCTGAGTTTGTGGATGTTCAATCAAACACTGAATATTTTTTCTCAAATCGGAATCATTATGTTGATCGGATTGGTAACCAAAAACGGAATTCTGATTGTTGAATTTGCCAATCAAAAACGAGAAGAAGGAGAAGAAAAACTATCTGCTGTAATTGATGCAGCTGCGTTGCGCTTGCGCCCTATTCTAATGACGACTCTTGCCACGGCACTAGGTGCTTTACCTATTGCGCTGGCACTTGGTTCGGGTGCTCAGAGCCGTGTTTCGCTTGGTATAGTTGTTATTGGCGGGCTAATGTTTTCGTTGATGCTCACACTTTTTGTTATTCCCGCTATGTATTCGTTTATGAGTAGAACCAAGAAGAAAAATGCTGAATAGAATTGCGTTGATTTTTGTGTTGTTCTTTTTGGCTGACAAGATTTTCAGTCAGGAAGTTCTTACCGTACAGCAAGCGATTGAATTTGCGCTGAAAAACAATTACGATATACAGATTGCAAAGAATCGGTTAGAAATCACTACGCTGAACAACACGGTTGGCAATGCTGGAATGTTGCCTAGAGCTAATATTACGGTTACAGACAATGCTTCGCTCAATCACCTCGACCAGAAATTAGCGAATGGTACAGAAACAAAAAAGGATAATGTAGTTGGCAACTCTATTAATCCATCGTTCAACATCTCGTGGACTTTGTTTGACGGCTTGAAAATGTTTGCAACTAAATCGAAGTTGAAACGATTGGAACAAATCGGTGAGCTGAATTATAAAGATACTCTACAAACCGTTGTAGCACAAACCATCAACGCTTATTACGATGTGGTAAGTGCGAATCAGCAATTAAAGGCGGTTGGAGAGGCTATAAAAATTTCAGAAGAACGTGTGAAGGTTGCACAGAAACAATTTGACATTGGAACTTCTTCTAAAGTTGATTTACTGCAGGCAAAAGTTGATTTGAACGAGCAGAAAAGCGCTGCCATGAATCAGAAAAAAATTATCGAGCAGAAAAGGGCAGATTTTAATCGCATTCTGGCCCGTGATGCTGAAACTGAGTTTACGGTCACCGATTCTATTTCATTTAATTACGAACCAAAGCTGATTAGTGCTAATGAACTTGATACAAAAAACTTTCAGTTACAGACAGCTTTAAAAAATGTAGAAGTGGCAAAATTTGCGAAGAAGGAAGCATTCTCTCAATTTTTCCCTACACTGGTTGCAAACGGAGGATATGGTTTTAACCGCACACAAAGCACAGCAGGGTTTTCGCTCTACAATCAAACCTATGGATTGAACGGAGGGTTTGCTTTGACCATTCCCATCTTCAACGGAGTAAACACTATTAACCAAAATAAAATTGCGGGTATTCAAATTTTGAATTCGCAATTCAGCTTAGAGAAAGCTCGCATTCAAACCAAAGTTAATTTCTACAAGGCATTGAAAGATTTCACCAACTCCAAAGAGGTATTAAAGTTGGAAGAAGAAAATATTCAGTTGGCCGGTGAAAACGTGAATATCGCACTGGAACGTTTCCGGCTTTCGCAATCTACAGCTATTGAACTTCGCAACGCACAAAAAAGTTTTGAAGATGCTCAGACAAGGCTGGTCAGTGCACGCTTTAATGCCAAGACAGCTGAAACAGAATTGATGCGTTTGCAGGGTGAGTTGGTGAAATAAAAAATACTTTCGCCTCGAACTTCAATTAACATGAACCCGATTTATTTTGACGAATAAAATACACAGATATACTGTTGTTGCAGTTCTCTATTTGATGTTCGTTCAGATTGCATCTGCACAAACGGCATCCACTTCTTCTCCATCCCCAACTGATTCTGCTTCGCTTTCCAATCAAATGGATGTAATTGATGTGTTTAAGATGATTTTCAAAAGAAAGCATCCCGGAAAAAAGCGAAAAGAAAATATCAATGGTCCTTTCATCACTACCATTCCTTACCCGGGTTATTCCATTGCCACCGGTGTGGCCGCGGTGGTTCCTTTCAATATTTCTTTTTACACCAACTTAAAGGAGAAAAGGAATCTTTCATTCTTCAATACCAATTTTCAGTATACACAATACAAACAGGCGTTGGCGCTTTCCCTTTCCAATTTGTATTTCGGTCACGATAAATGGATGTTGATTGGCGACTGGCGGTATTATAATTTTCCCACGTTCACTTTTGGTTTGGGGAGCGAAACCACTCTGCGCGATGCGGACAGAATTATTTATTCGCAATTACGCGTTCACGAATTAGTCATGCGCGCTGTTGCAAAAAACATACAGGTAGGCGTTGGTTACCATTTCGATTACCATTGGGATATTCGGGATAAAAATGCGGAAAGTGGAATCAACACAGATTTTCAGCAATACGGATTTAATCGTAAAAGCACTTCGTCTTCTTTGTCGCTAAATTTTGTTTACGACTCGCGCAATAATCCAAATAATCCTGACAGTGGAACTTATTTCAATGTTCAATTCAGAACAACACAAAAAGTTTTTGCTAGTAGCAGTTCATGGAATTCGCTTTCAATTGACATCCGGAAATACGTGTTCTTGCAAACCAAATGGCGAATGGGATTTGCATTTTGGGGTTATGCCTGGTTTACACTTACCGGTAAACCTCCGTATCTCGATTTACCTGGTACTGGCTGGGATACTTATAACAACACCGGGAGAGGTTATGCCATGGGGCGATTCAGAGGTAAAAACATGTTGTATTTCGAAACCGAATTTCGCTTTAATATTCTTCGCAGCGGTTTATTGGGTGGCGTAGCTTTCTTCAATCTGCAAACACTTTCAGAATATCCTGAAAATAATTTTGCCTACGTGCAGCCCGGAATTGGCTTAGGGCTTCGCATAAAAATGAATAAACGCACGAACACAAATTCTGCCGTTGATTATGGGTTCGGTACCGGTGGTTCGCACGGCTTAGCTTTTAACTTTAATGAGGTGTTTTAGAGTTATCAAATAGCAAACATTTCACCTACTTCAAGCATTTTCAATTTTCCGTTTATTTTTTTCTCTACTTCTAATTGTTTCAAAATCCGGTAAGGCTCACCAAGCGGTTCATCGGCTAAGTCGAAAGTGCCGTAGTGCATCGGTATAAATGTTTTTGCTTTCAGGTCGTGAAAAATCTGAACAGCCTCATAAGGATTTGTATGAACGTCCTTCATCATCAAAGGCGGATGATAAGCACCTACTCCAATCATGGCAATGTCAATATTCGGAAACAGTTCGGCTATCTGTTTCGGATAGCTGCAATAACCCGAGTCGCCATTAAAAAAAATATTAAGGCCATCGGCCTCTATCATAAAACTTCCATAAAGCGTTTTGTTGATGTCTGTCATGTACCGGTTGCTCCAATGTTGTGTAGGCAGAAAGGTGATTCGTAAGTTTTCTTCCTTCAAATTATATTGTTGATACCAGCCCGCTTCCTGAAAACGTAAACCGTTCACCCAGCCCGAAACTAATTTGCCGGTGTTAAGTGAAGTAAGAAGTGTGGCAGATTTATTTTGAGCAAATATTTTTTGCAGAGAACTTTCATCACAATGATCACGGTGTGCATGCGAAACCAAAACGTAATGGATGTTGGTGAAATCTTCAACCGCACAAGGCAAAGCTGAATATCGGGGAACAATTCCCGAAATCCTGCCGAATACAGGGTCAACTAATATTCTTGTTCCGTTCAGTTGAAGAAAAAAACTTGCATGGCCGAGCCAGACGATGCAATTGCTTTCCTGTTTCAGAAAACCGTTCCCTTTTCGTACAGTCAATCGCCATTTATCGCTTTTCTTTTCTTCAGCCTTTTCGTTGCCTCCAAGTTTCCAGCGCACTACTTTTCCAAACGATCCGCTGAATCTTTTATGAGGGTCAATAAATCTTCCATTGCCAACCGGGTTTCCCTTCCAACCGGATAGTATCGTTTTTAGCTCCGGATTATGGATGTGTTTAATTTCTGCCATTCTTCTATTACGATTAAAGCGCCTGAATATTTTTGCTGAATGCTTCGCAAACTAATTACAATCCTTTTCTGCTTTCAAACAATCGCTTGTTTTTCACAGGTAAAATTTGACGAGTGGCAAAACCTTACCACTTCAGACAAACTTCCGGCACAATGCAAAATTCAGCACAGCAATAACAATCTTGACCTCGTAAAGTTTCATGATAAATTTTATCTCGCTTTCCGAACGGCACCCACACACTTTGCCTCGAAGAAAGTCGTGATGTATGTAATTAGCTCCACCGATTTAAAAACCTGGAATTACGAAACCGAAATAAAACTTGGCTGCGATATGCGCGAACCGCGCTTTGCAGTTTATCATGATACATTGAATCTTTATTTTTTCAGAGGTGGTACACACATGTTCAAATTTGAACCGCAGGAAATATTTGTGCTGCGTAAACCGGCAAATGGCAATTGGATGGAAAAGCAATCTGTAAACCTTGATGGTTTTGTGCCTTGGCGGATTCGCGAACGAAACGATACCTTGTATCTGTCTTCCTATTATGGGAAAAACCTTTATAACAACAATCATCAAAGTAACCTCCGCTTGTTTTGGAGCACCGATGCACTTGTATGGAAACCAATCTCCGAAGAACCTCAGGTCGATATTCTGTCAGCAGAAGAAGGGGAATTTATTTTTGACAAAAAAGGGAATTTATTCTCTACAGTTCGGCTGGAAGGAACCGGTTCATTGGTTTGTAGTGCAGATAAAATATCTATCGGCAATTGGAAAAAAGTGCGCAGCAAAACCAAATACGACAGTGCGCTTTTGTTCGACCATGCTGATGACATCTATTTGGTTTCAAGAAGAAATAAAGATGGGGAAATTGACAAGGTAAAGCACCGCAAAAACGAAAAACAAGGACGGTTAAATAATCTCATCCGTTATTCTATTACAAAAAAAGTGACTTCACTTTTCAAACTCAATAAAGATAGTTTGACCTTATCCCTCGTTACTGATTTTCCGAGCAGTGGCGATAATGCTTATGCCGGTATTTCAAAATTAGATAGCAACACTTATCTGCTCATGAATTATTCGAGCAACATCAAACACACAAAAAGCAGTTGGCTGGCAGGACAGTTGGGAAAGACTTATATTTATTGGACTCTGCTACACTTCTAAAACTCCATCTCCGCTTTCTTCTTTATAGCCCTTTCTTTATAGGAGCCGCCCGTGTTCGAAAGGTCATCCAGTATTTTTTTTGCTTCTTCTTTCTTTCCCTTTTTCAGTAAAATATTGGCCTTATACCATTTGGAGCCTTCAGTAAATTTTGTCCCTTCCTTTAGCAACTTGTCAAAATTCTTTTCACTCTTTTTTGTGTTGCCGTTTATATAATCGCTGATGCCGCCAAAGTAAAGGGCATCGGTATTATTTGGTTGCTGTTTCAAAATCTCGCTGAATTGCTCGGCCGATGTTTTGTAATCGCCACTATTAAAATTCTTCATGGCATCGTCCATCGTAATTACGGTTACTTTATTTGACGGCACTTTTTCTGCAATGCTTCCACGCAGTTCTGTTTCAGTAGCGGGTGCATTATCTGCTACCCTTTGTTGCAAATTCTTCTTCGCAGTTTCTTCTTTAGCTCCTCCTTTCCCTTCGGCCTTTCCTGCAACTTCATCTCTTTCCTTCGCTTTCTGATCCGCATTTGTATTGCCCGAAACCTTACCGGTTGCAACTCCAATGTTATCAGTAATATTTACGGTTGCCGGAGGGGCTGCGGCTCCACCGGTAGCTGTAACAGTTTGTTGCTTTGTAGCAGTAACGGCTTTCATGTCTTTGTTTTCAGCTTCAACAAATTTCTTGTTGTCCGGTTTTTTTGTTTCAAGTGTCAGTGTTGGTTTCAAGGCACTTTCACCGGTAGCAACTTTCTGTTGTTCGTTTATCGCAGGTGTATCGGTAACAGCTGCAGAAGTAACCGGTACAAGGTTCGGCTCATCTACTTTCTTCTCCATTAGGTTCACCGTTTCTTCTATTTTTTTGTTCATAGCAATCGAACTATCCTGCTTACCCAAATAAGCCACCATAATAAATCCAACGCCAATCAGCAGACCAAACACGACAGCCGCCCAGGCATAATTGCTCCAGTGAAGTTTTATAGTTCTGCCTTCTTTTAATCCGGTGCGCTCCCGCACTTTTTTGTTGATGTTGATGACAGCAGCTGCAGCATTCGTTTTATTCGATTGTTGCAAACCTTCCAGTGCCTCCTGTGCAAAGGGATCCTCCTTCAGCAGTTTTTCCAACTCCTGTTTTTCTTCCGCGCTCAGTTCATTGTTGACATACGCCAGCAATGCTTCTTCGCTGATAACGCCTTGCTCAGACAACTTCATTTTTTCCGTCTTCTGCCTCATTGTTTTTGGCGGTTATAAATTTCCTCAAATTCCTTTTTCCGTTTTGCAGATAACTCTTTACCTCGTTTACAGTATAGCCTGTCATTCCCGAAATTTCATTGTAACTGCATTCTTTCAAATAAAATAATTCAATACACTCGCGCTGTTCCTCTTTCAACTCATCAATCCCTTCTTTCAAATGCCGGAGCACAAATTCCTTGTCTTCGGCTTCCTTTTTTAAATCCTCTACCTGTTGTAGATGATCAACCTGCTCCGATTCCATATTTTTATTTAGCTCAAACTTCAGTTTGGTTCCTTTTTTAGCATCTGTTGTGGCTTTTCTGAAATGCATCATGCATTCATTTTTAACCACTACATGCAGCCACGACTTAAACACCGTGATATGATGCTTTTTTAAATCCCGAATCAGGTTTTCAAAAATCTGCATGGTCATATCCTCGGCAGCGGCCTCGTTCTGCAGATACTTCATGCAAACGCCATAAACCAGATGAGTATACCGCAGATACAACTCACCAACGTACGCAGTCTCATGCGAGTTGCGATATCGATGAACCAACTCCTCGTCCGTTAAATCTTTATTCGATTCTGTTTTCAGTGGCTGAGTTTGACCCCTCTAAGTTACGAATAACATAACCACACTTTCAAAGCTTTTAACAAGCTATAGCAATAGAGTAGTGTAAATAGGGCAAGACAAAATTTATTATCTAGGCGGCTGTTGCGCCCATCCATTGAACCATGCAGGCGCAACACCGTGCTATCCGTTCCAACTCCTCGCATTTTTTATGTCATGCCAAGGGTGTCTAAGCACATAAAAAATGCTGCGGGGTTTCCACTTCTATCACTGCCGCAAAATGTAGAGCTAACCTCATGCACAAAAAGGAAAAACTACTTCAACCGCTCCACAATCCAACCCCCATTCCCGCTATCCACTGTCTGCAACTTAAACTCCATGCCGGTCTTCTTCGCTAAGCGGCTCAGCATCTGCCCCGGCCCATTCTGCTGATTCCAGTCACTCTTCTCAATCAGTAAAAACTCACCGGGTTGTAAATGCATCACCCCCGTCCGCACGGGTGTCGATTTTCCCTTTCTCACCACCAGTTTCTCAACTTCCTCTTTAGTTAGCTTTTTCATATCGGTATTTTTAAGTTCTGATTTACTAAACCCTCAATCTATCAGGCTCTAAGCCATATTTGCCACCCCCTCATTGGCTTCTGCCATCCTCTAACCCACAACTGCCGACCTCTAATCGCAATCTTTTATAAGAAAACTCATTTTTTCCTTAATAAAACCTGCATTTGTTCACCCATAAGCCATATCTGTCTTAAGCAAAACGGTTTCTGCCAACACATATTTAGCTTCTGCCAACGCGAATTTAATATCTATCAACGCATATTTAATATCCGTCAACGTCTTTTTATTCTCTGTCAAGCTATTATTAGCTTTTGTTTGGCTTTAATTGGCATCTGTCATCAGCAAATTTACTTCTGTCTTCTCCTTTTTTTAATCTGCCTTCCACTTTTCTAAATACATCCTCCACTTAGTTATATTTCCTTTTTCCCAAACCTGTATTCATTCAGTCTACACAAACTATTTGGCAGTCTGTTGCCATACTAACAATCAGGTTTTCTTAATCTGTCTCATAAAATTTTATGGAATTTTTCTGCACCGTGCATCTCTATTGCATAAATCAAAACTTAAAGCCATGCAGAAAATGTTCAGACCACTCAGTGCCGCCACCCTTGTTTTACTTTCGGTAACAGCAGTAGTAGCCGCCATCACTAATCTTAATTTAGAAACTTTCGAAAGCGAGTTTGTTAAGTCGTTAAAAGAAAAATTCAAAACCTTTTACAGCCATGCCGCACAGGACCGCGTGTATGTGCAAACCGATAAGTCGTTTTACAAACCCGGTGAAACCGTTTGGTTTACTGCCTACGTGCGCGATGAAAAAACGCTCAAGCCATCCGGCAACAGCGACATTATTCATATAGAGTTTATCACACCAAAGGGATCTACCGAAAAGCATTTCAAAATTGTAGCGAAGAACGGTGCAGCGCAGGGTGATTTTAATTTGAGTGCGCACCCCGGTGGCATTTATAAAATACGCGCTTACACCGAGTGGCAGAAAAATGAAGAAAACGGCTACCGGTTTGAAAAAGATATAACCGTGCAGAATGTGGTGATGCCCCGCCTGAAAATGAAACTCGATTTCGAAAAGGAAGCATATGGCAAAGGCGATGAAGTAGTAGCAAAGCTCGAATTGAATACTAATGCGAACAAACCTTTCGCTAATACGAAAGTGAAATTCAGTGCACAACTTGACGGCAAATCACTTTCAGAAAATTCAGCCACCACTGATGCAAACGGAAAAGTGAATCTGAAATTCACGTTGCCTAAAGATTTGAATTCGGTGGATGGTATCGTAAATGTAATGATAGATTTTGAAGGAAGCACAGAAAGCATTTCGCGCAGTGTGCCTATCGTGCTCAACAAAATCTCGGTGGAGTTTTTTCCTGAAGGAGGTGATATGGTGGCGAATGTAAATTCACGGGTTGCGTTCCGCGCAATGAATGAATTCAGCAAACCCGCAGATGTAGAAGGAATAATTGTGGACACGAAAGGTGCATTTGTGGCAAAGTTCTCCAGCTATCATTTTGGCATAGGTGCAGTTGACTTTATACCTAAGCAAAATGAAATTTACAAAGCCCACATCACTAAACCCGAAGGAATTTTAGATGAATTTAATTTACCCGAAGTGCTGAAGGTAGGTTATGTGTTGAAGATGAATAAGGAAAAAGAGAATTTGCGGTTAGCAGTTAGTAGCTGGCAAAATGAGGCATTATCATTAGTAGCACAAACAAGAGGGAAGATTTATTACGCCAAAACTTTTAATGCTGTTAAAGGAGTAAATCAAATTGCCATCAACACCGAAAATTTTCCAGTGGGTATTTCGCAAATCACTTTGTTCGACAGCAAACGAATTGCAAGATGCGAGCGTTTAGCATTCGTAAACAAAAATCAGCAACTCAATATTGCAGTTACTACCGATAAGCAGCAATACCAACCACGCGCAAAAGTTTCGATGAACATTCGCGTAACCGATGAGGAAGGTTTGCCTGTACCTGGAAATTTCTCGGTGAGCGTAGTGGATGATAACCTGCTTTCGTTTGCCGATGATAAACAGGGAAACATTCTTTCTAAAATTCTACTCGAGCCCGACCTGAAAGAAAAAGTAGAAGAGCCGAATTTCTATTTCGACAAAAAAGAAGAGAAAGCGGACAAAGCGCTTGACTTACTGATGCTCACCAGCGGTTGGAGAAAATATGATTGGAAACAAATTACCGATGAAGACTATCCGGAACAGAAGTTTGCAAGCGAAAAGGCAGAACTAAGCGGAGTAATTTACGATGGTTACACCAGCAAACCAGTGACCGGTGCAGTGGTGAAGTTTAAAGAAAGTGGTAAAAGTACCGTGACGGATAAAGATGGAAAGTTTACACTCAGCAAATTTGATATTTCGAAACAGAATCAAATTGAAATTGCTGCTGCCAACTTTCAAACGCAAACACAAACCGTTTACAATTATGGAAAGGATGTGGCATATTATCTCTACGATAACCGCAGGTATATGTATCGGGGTGGAAGAGATTTTGATGAAGTGCCGATGATGGTCGGTGCTGCCGGAAAAGGAATGGCGATGCAGGAAAAAATGATTGTAATAAATGCCACAAAAGCTGAAGGCAAAGCATTAAAGAAAAATAGATTGGAAGCTGCAGAAATTGATTTGATAGAAGCCACGACTACAAATGATTTGGAAACAGAACCCAAGCCCGATGAAGCAGATGTAGAAAATAAAAATGGCGATAACTTAAAGGAAGAAGTTACGGTTGTTGCAGCAATCGGTGATTTGCGTTTTGCAGAAATGCAGAACTTCGATAAGAATGTAGAGCAACAGCAAAATCAAATAACTTTCTATCGTGCTAAGGAATTTCCGAAAAGGAAATATGTAGCTACTGATACCACACGAAATGACTTTGCCTCTACCGTTTACTGGAATGGCAATGTGATAACCGATAAAAGTGGAAGAGCAAAAGTAGAGTTCACTACCAACGATTTAATTTCTTCTTTTAAAACTACCATAGAAGGTTTTGGCGATGACGGCTCAATTGGAAGAACCGAAGCAAATTTCTCTACCAACCTACCGTTTGCGATGGATGCAAAAATTCCGACCGAAATGGTGGCGGGAGATAAAATGATGATACCGGTGTTTATCAAAAACAACTCCGATGAAGAAGCTCGCGGAAGGATGATAATTGTTTCGCCCAAGCAGTTACTGATTAACTCAAAACTTAGCGAAGTGGTTATTCCCGCGAATCAGTCGAAGGTCATTTATTTAGAGGCAACCGCCAACAATGAAATTGGTTCCGGTAACCTTGAAATCAAATTCAATTCTCCAAAATTCAACGATGCGCTGGCGAGAAATATTGAAGTAGTGGCGAAAGGTTTTCCTGCAAATATTTCATTAAGCGGTCAGGAGTTAGAAAAGGATTTCGTTATCAATCCGGTGAATGTGGTTCCGGGTTCCATGAAAGTTTCGTTCAACGCTTATCCGAATATTATGACAGAACTGATGAGTGGTGTGGAATCCATTCTGCGCGAACCTTATGGATGTTTTGAGCAGACTTCGTCTTCTAATTATCCAAACATCATGGTGCTGCAATATTTAAAGAGCATGAAAATTGACGACCCAAAATTAGAGGCACGCGCTACAAAACTTTTGGATGATGGCTACAAAAAGCTGACTGCTTTTGAAACAAAAGAAAACGGTTACGAATGGTTTGGTGCCGTACCGGCACACGAAGCACTTACTGCTTACGGTTTAATGGAATTTGTGGATATGAAAGATGTCTACAAGGGAGTGGATGACAAAATGGTCGATCGGACCGTTAAGTTGCTGTTAGAAAAACGCGATGGCAACGGAGGTTTTAGAAAGAATCCGCGTGCGCTCGATTCGTTTGGCGGTGCAGATGAAGACATTACAAACGCTTACATCGTTTATGCATTAAGCGAAGCTGGTTACAAAGACTTGGGTAAAGAACTAACCGCAGTAGAAAAAGAAGCGAAAAAAAGTAATGACACTTACCTGATGGCATTGGTGGCTAATGCACTTTTCAATGTAGGTGAGGAACATCGTGGAGAAGAAATGGTGTCACGTCTCATCAATGCACGAAACGAAGCAGGTTTCTGGACGGGCAAGAAACATTCTATTACGCGCAGCACCGGTGAGAGTTTGAAAACAGAAACCACTTCGCTTATTCTGCTCGCGTTGATGAAATCAAAAAATCCGGATGTGGCGAGCGTAACGAGTGCAGTTAAATTTTTAGTAGGAGCGCGCAGTGGTTATGGAGGCTTCGGTTCTACACAGGCAACTATTCTTGCATTAAAAGCCCTTACTAAATATGCAGAGTTCAGCAAGAAGACCGATGAAGCGGGAACGATTGAAATGCTTATAAACGGAACAGTTGTTTCACAAAAAGATTTTGCGAAAGGCGAACGAAACAATGTGGTGATGGATGGTCTGGAGAAATTTGTTCAACAAGGCAAGCAGAAAATAGCAGTTCGCTTTAAAGGATGCAAGCAAGCATTGCCTTATGCTATGAATATTTCTTACAGCACCTCACTTCCGGAAAGTTCGAAGGAGTGCGTAGTAAATCTTGACGTGAAATTTTCTGCCAGGCAGGTGAAGGTAGGAGAAACACTACGCTTATCTGCTACCCTCAAAAACAAAACCAATCAGGGACAACCAATGACAATGGCTATTATCGGAATACCGGCAGGGTTCAGCGCACAATCGTGGCAGCTAAAAGAAATGCAGGAGAAAGAAGTAATTGACTTTTATGAAATTATCGGCAACAACGTTGCCTGCTATTACCGTGACCTTGCACCGAATGAGCAGAAACAAATCAATCTCGATTTGAAAGCTGAAATTCCGGGTGACTATGATGCCCCTGCTTCATCTGCCTATTTGTATTATACCAGCGAGCAAAAAGATTGGGAGGGGTTGGGCAGAGTGTTTGTGAATCCATAGTAAATACAGGTTTTTGAAGTTTCTGAAAATTTCAGAAGACTGTATTATTTCTTTCTGCAAACAAAAAACACACTGCTGCTGTACGATTTGCAGTGACGCATTTTGAACCATTGTATGTAATCGGGATAAGGATATAAAGCAGGTAGCACTACTTTCTCAACTTCAAAAACCTGTTCAAGTATTCGCTGCCAATTGCTAATCTGGTAATAACGCAAATCATATAAAACAGTTTTGCCCGTGTGGTGGCTGTGAGAACCCGGAATAAATAATTCTCGAAAACTGACTTTGGCAGAAGAAATGAATGGTGACAGAAAAAAATTGACAAACCGGATATGTGTAGTAAAAAGGATGGCAGTAATCCAATTAATCGTGGCCATTGCGGCAGTAGGCATGCCTATAATCAGCACCCCATCATCTTTCATAATGCGTTCCATTTCCCGAAGGGATTTCAATTCATCGCTTACGTGCTCCAGCACATGCGAAGAATAAACGGTATCGAACATTTTACTGTCAAATGGAATATTTTCAGAAAATGCCTGCTTCACATATTTACCGCCTACTTCAAAGCTGTAATCGGTAATGCCCCAATCAAGCGGTTGAGCCGCTGGGTCAATACCATACACTTCGCAGCCGAATTCGGTATTTGCTTTTTGCATGGAGTAACCAGCCCCATAACCAACATCAATAAATGTTCCCTTTCTGATATGGGGTTTTATGGCATCCCATTCCACATCGCGAACATGCTTTTGATACACATTAACTTGCTCCTTACTTAGTATAGGGAACATGTATATACGCAATAAAATTTTTTTGATGGAATTTGATTTTAACTCAGCGGCATTCATAACAAATTAAAAATTTCGATTGCGAATATATCCTAAGGTTTGATTTGGCTGCATCTGCAATGCGCTGTTTTTCTACCTTTACGGCCTTTTAAATCTACAGATTCATGTCATATCGTTTGATTATCACGGGTTGTGTGCTTTTACTGGCAGCTTCCTGTTCAACTACTAAAAAAACAACTACCGATAAAGATGCGGTTTCGGTTGATTTAGATACTATAGAAATAACTGCCTCTCGCGAAAATCCATATCGTGCTTCTGCTACAAAAGATTTTGATTTGGTGCATACTAAACTCGAAGTTGCATTTGATTATGAAAAGCAATACTTAAACGGTAAAGCAACGATCATACTTAAGCCACATTTCTATCCACAATATTCGGTTTCGCTTGATGCTAAGCAATTCGATATTCATGAAGTAAGTTTAGTAACCGGACCCAATACACGTGAAAGTTTGGAGTACACATATGATTCTCTGGAATTAAAAATTCAACTCAATAAGAAATACGAAATGGGGGAGGAACTTAAAGTTTACATAGATTATACTGCTAAACCTGAAGAAAGAAAAGTTGGAGGTAGTGCGGCCATTAATGAAGATAAAGGATTGTATTTCATTAATCCGCTTGGCACAGATTCAACAAAACCAATTCAAATTTGGACGCAAGGCGAAACCGAATCGAACTCATGCTGGTTTCCAACCATTGACAAGCCCAATCAAAAATTTACTGATGAAATTTATATCACACACTTAAAGAAATATGTTTCACTCAGCAATGGCAACTTGATTTCATCAACAAGTGTGAACGATAGTTTAGTAACTGATTATTGGAAGATGGACTTGCCACATGCACCTTATTTAGTAATGATGGCTGTTGGAGAGTTTTCTGTTATTCAGGACCGGTGGAGAGATGTGCCCGTAAATTATTATGTAGAAAGAAAGTACGCGCCTTATGCGAAACAGATTTTTGGTAATACACCCGAAATGATGGAGTTCTTTTCTCAAAAACTTGGCTTTGATTATCCCTGGCAGAAATATTCGCAGGTAGTAGTGCGCGATTATATAAGCGGGGCTATGGAAAATACTTCTGCAACACTCCACGGAGAATTTATTCAGCGAGATTCACGTGAGTTGCTGGATGAAACGAATGAAGATATAATCAGCCACGAATTGTTTCATCAATGGTTTGGCGATTTGGTGACAACTGAAAGCTGGAGCAATATTCCGCTGAATGAATCGTTTGCCACCTATGGAGAATATTTATGGAACGAATACAAATATGGTCGCGAATATGCCGATTACAAGCAGCAGGAGAATTTCGATAAATATATGGATGAGGCCAAAAATAAAAACGTTGACCTTATTCGGTTTCATTATGATGACCGGGAGGATATGTTCGACCGTCACAGCTATGAAAAAGGAGGATTGCTTTTACATTATCTGCGAAAAATTGTTGGTGACGAGGCATTCTTTAAATCGCTGGAATTGTATTTAAAAACAAATCAGTTTAAGCCCGTGGAGGTTCATCAACTGCGTTTGGCATTTGAAGAAGTGACCGGTAAAGATTTGAACTGGTTTTTCAATGAATGGTTTCTTGATTCGGGTCATCCGGTATTGGATGTAGATTATAGCTTTGATGCCGATAGCGTCTATGTTACAATAGAGCAGAAACACAACACAGACAAACCATTGACCTATCAGATGCCATTCAGAATCGATGTGTGGTATGGCAAAGTGGTGAACTCTTATAACGAGATTTTGAAAAAAAAATCGCAGGTATTTTCTTTTAAAGCATACGGCAAACCTGACCTGATTGATTTTGATGCCGAGCGTGCAGTGTTGTGCGAAAAGAAGGAAAACAAAACTACAGAGAACTATATTTTCCAATATCAAAACACACCCCTTTTTGTTCAGCGTTTAGATGCTTTGAGAAAATTAGCGGATGTGCAAAAACAAAATGCAGAAGCTAAGCAGGTATTGATTGACGCATTGAAAGATCCTGCGTTTTATCTTCGTCAGTTTGCCATTGATGAATTGGATTTGCCAAAAGAAAATAAGGATAGCATTCTTGCAATAATTGCTGACTTGGCAATGCATGATAAAGCGTCTACTGTTCGCAGGTCGGCTATTCTCAAATTGAGTAAATCAGGTTTGGCTTCGCAATACGATTCTCTTTTCGAAATAGCAATTGGCGATAGCTCTTATGAAGTTGCAGGAGCCGCGTTGAAAGCATTAAACGGGGTGGACTCGAAAAAGGCGCTGGAAGTGGCCAAACAATTTGAGAAAATGGAGAATCACGATATTTCTGGAAGTGTAGCAGATGTTTATGCAAAAGAAGGAGACTCGAGTTATCAAAGTTATTTCGAAAACAGGTTGCGTTCCATATCCGGTATTTCTAAATATTCAATGTTTTATTATTACGCTAATTTTTTAATCCGCATGGAAAAGAGCGTTGTGCTGAGCGGTATCCAAACAATTGAAGAGCAGGGAATGGCAACCGATAATCATTTTTATGTTGGAGGTTCAAAAGGTTCATTAAAGCGAATTGCGAAATCGTTTGAAGAAAAGAAGAAAAAGGCACAAAACGAACTAGCCGGTGAGCAAAGCCAAACAGCAAAACTTGATTTACAGGAGAAGATTACAGATTACGATTTGATAGTCAGCAATGCCAATAATGCAATTCAAAGATTGACTAAGAAAAGCGAGTCGAAGAAAAACTAAACGGGTTTATTTATTGTTCGTTTTTTGTTCCATGTAATCCTGGAAGCCGTACTGACGGATAAACACGTGAGGCGCCATCTTTCGTAATTGTTTTTACACGATAATAAACATCTTCGGAAGCAGTAAGCGGATAAACATCCCGCTTCACGATAACAACACTGTCGTTTGCCGACTCATTAAATTTTATGTATTTGCATTGGCTAAATCCGTTTTGTGGATCAGCACTTTTTTCAATCAATACGTATTCAAATTGCGAAGCTTTGGTTAGAAAGATAGCAATTTCAATTCCGTTGTTACTACGTGAAACCTCAATGGCTAATTCCTGATCGGTAGATTTCAGAAAGTAATCACTGCTTTGCGAAAAAACGATGCTGGAAGAAAATGTGAACAGAGCCACAATTAGAATTTGGAAAAAGAAAAATGTGTTTTTATAAACCTTTTCTTTGCACATGCCGGTTTGACGATTTTCTTAGATGAAGATAAATGACTTATTGGCAAAACGAAGGTTATTTTATGTTTGACACGAAATTTTGAATAAGATTATCATGAAGGAACTTTTATTGTTACACGGAGCACTAGGTTCGAAAGAACAGTTCAACGAATTGGAAATTATTCTCGCTGAGAAATTCAAAACCTATTCTCTTAATTTTTCGGGACACGGAAGAAGACCATCACATCATCATGCGTTTACTATTCAGAATTTTGCTCATGAAGCACTGGATTGGATGAATGAGCATTACATTAAAACGATTGACATTTTTGGCTATAGCATGGGAGGTTATGTAGCCTTATGGCTGGCGCGGTTTTATCCTGAACGTGTTGGGAAAATTTTCACGCTTGGAACAAAAGTAAATTGGAATGAGGAGGAAGCAGAGAAAGAAATAAAAATGTTGAATGCTGAAAGAATTATGGAGAAGGTTCCGGCTTTTGCACAAACTTTATCCGACAGACATGGTGAGCATGAATGGAAGAGTGTAATGAGTAAAACGGCTTTGCTGATGAAAGACCTTGCACACACACATCTCACTGAACAGGATTTTATTAAAATCGAGAACCGGGTTTTATTGAGCAGAGGAGGACAAGATTCAATGATAACTTTCGATGAAACTGATTATGTGCATCACCTCCTCAAAAACTCTGAATTCAAAATTTACGAAAACGTGCCACACTCCATAGAACAGGTGCCGGTAGAATTATTGAGAAAAGAGATGGAAAGATTTTTTTCGTCTTAACTTATCTGCCACTTTCTACAAATTGAGTGTTCAACGGTTTCGCATGTTCCAGATCAGTTTTTATTTCTTCCCTTAAAGGATAGTCATCCAAAGCATCATAATCATTCCAGAATTTATCAGCGTATTTATATTTTGTCAGATACAAGTCCGACATTTCCGAATATTTTCCTTTCTGCACTAATGCACCAACACCATCTGTTTCATACTCATCAAAATACAGGTCGAAAGTTTCTTCTACAATAAAATCTACATCACCTGTTACCGGATTAACTACATGATGGTTGTAAGTGCGGTTTAGCGCACTCACAAATAATTTTCCGTTATTCTTCTCTAATTCTACTACATCAGTTTCGTTTACTAATTTCCAAATACTGTTGTTGGCGTAACGCGACTTTACATAGTACGGATTTGGATATTTCTGTACTTCTATTCTCAAAACGGCAAACGTTTCTTTCTCTACCCAGATTTTTGCCTGCTCTAATTTTGCACTGCTGCTTTCTTTGTATTGCGTTTTAATGACAAACTGTACGGAGTCTTCGCTCTCAAATTTGGGCGCAAAAAAGTCAATCATCTTCGGATTCATGAAAGTGTTTTTGTTGTAGCTGAACGGATTTTCTTTCAACAAATCAGCCAAGTGATCTCCATGATTGTTTGCATCTACATTACGCTCATCATTTTCGCTTCTGCGTTGTTTGTTTACCTGCATTAGTTCATGAAAAGAATATTTGTAAGGGCTTTTAATGTTGAACGCAACACTTACGTCTGCTTCAATCAACCGAACATATTTTCCGTTCTCTTTATGATACTGACGATAGAAACCGGTTTGAATAATTGAATCGGTGTAAAGGTTTTTCCGAAGGTTGTCAATAGCTTTCAACAAAACTCCACGGGCATTATAAGAGGTAATCACCGCCTCCTGCTTGGTTTCAGCAGCCGAAGAAATAGATATGCGTAATGTATCTCCTTCTTTATAAGTAACTATTGAAAGCATTTTGGGCTGATAGCCCACATATGAAATCTTGAGAGAATCCTTCAGATTCATTTTCGGAACCGGAATTTCGAAATAACCATTGTCATCAGCCAAGCCCCCGAGTTGCGTGTTTTTAATTTGAACAGCAGCCATTCCAAGTGGCGTGTTATTCGCTTCTTTATCGTAAACAAAACCTCGCAGATAAATGTTTTCCTGCGCCTCTATACGGGTAAATAGTGTTGCTATAAAAGCGATGACGATTAAATTTTTCATACAAACGAATTTATAAACTAAACGAACGTACCGTAAAAATTGATATGTGCAACGACAAAATGAATTCGCTTTTGCAGGAGTTATTCCTATTGAATCTTGCCGTTGGAGGAAAGGATAACCCCGCTTATTGCAGGAACCTGAATGGTTTTTGCATTTAACGTAACCGCTTTGTCTTTTGTAGATAAATTCAAAAGCACAGTAAATTCGCTTGGCCCATATTTTCGTTTATAGCCCAATACATTGCCAGGCAATTCTTTTTGAGGAATCAGTTCCAATGAACCTTTGGTGAAAGCCTCGTTGCTGTTTCTGATTTTTAAAATATGCTGAATGTAATTGAGTAACGAACCTGTGTTTTTTTGTTCTGCATCTACGTTTACAGAAATAAAATCTTTGTTCACCGGAAGCCATGTTTTACCGGCAGATGAAAATCCCGCATTTGCCGAATCATTCCATTGCATAGGTGTTCTTAACTCATCTCGGTTTGGTGTTTCACCGGCTAAATCAAAAATGAAGCGCGGATACTTTTTCATTTTTTGCGCAATAGGGTCTAATCCCTTTTTGAAAGGAATGCGTGCATCGGTCATGCCTATTTCTTCTCCGTAATACATACATGGCACACCGCGCACCGTTAGTTGAAACAGATGAAGCAGTTTTGCTTTTTGGGTATCATCCTTCAGTCGCTTAATACTTCTTCGTCTGTCGTGATTGCTGAAAACATATACTGGCATAAAAGGTTCGGGAAAATCTGTTTCAATATTGCGCACCAGCTCATCGAAATATTTTGCTTTGAATTTAAAGCGAAGCATTTCAAAATTGAACACCAGGCCAAGTCCGTCATTCTTTTCTTCGCCCGAAAATTTGCGGATTATTTTACGGTTGCCGCTTACTTCGCCAAGCAGAATTCTGTCGCCAAATTCGTTGCAAACATTCCGGAGTTCTTTGGCAAATGCCATGCTCTCCGGTTGATTGATAGTGTATTTAAATTGCTGAAAAAATCCGTTCGGGTTTTTCTCATCCGGTATAGCCTTCCACGAAAAGGGATTGTCACGCAGCAGCGAATCCTTATAAATCACATTAAAAATATCTAAGCGAAAACCATCTACTCCGCGCCTCAGCCAAAAGCGAACATTGTCGAGCATCGCCTTTTTTACTTCGGGGTTCCTATAATTCAAATCGGGCTGAAACGGCAGAAAGCTTGCCCAGTAATATTGTTTGCGTTCCGGTGAATACTGCCAGCCGCTGCCACCGGTCATGCTTTTCCAGTTGTTGGGCTTATCGCGCCAGATGTAATAATCAGCATCATTCTGTTTGGCTGCATCTTTCTTAAACCACGGATGCTCCACGGAGGTGTGGTTCATCACCATGTCAAAAACAATTTTCATTCCGCGCCTGTGTGTTTCATCAATTAATTGCTGTGCATCGGCAAGCGTGCCGTATTCGGGAGCAATGTCGCAGTAGTCGGAAACATCATACCCAAAATCCTGCTGGGGCGATTTAAAAAATGGCGAGCACCAGATGCTTTCGTACCCAATCGACTTGATGTAATCAAGCTTTTGAATAATTCCCTGAATGTCACCAATTCCATCGCCATTGCTGTCGTAAAAAGAGCGTGGATAAATTTGATAGATAGAGGTGTGATGATACCAGGGCATTTGAGGAAGGCAGATTTTAGAAGTAAGAAGTAGGATTGTAATACAAAACAGTATTCGTTTCATAGAAGCAAATATAAACTTCAAGAAACCAAAACCGTTTGAGGTTTTAGCGGGACTCATTAGGTAGGAGCTAAACTAATTCGGCCTAAAGGTCTGTCAGGCGACCTTTAAATAGTATCAACTTGCATTTAAGCTGAACATACTTACCTTTAAATAGAAACCACCTACCTTTAAGCAGTAATTACAAACCTTTAAGTAGAGGCAACTTACTTCTAAACTGAACATAGCTACTCTTAAATAGAATTTAGTTACCTTTAAACAGTATTTTAAGGGATAATTACCCAGAATTTTAAACGAAATGATATGTTTAAGAAACTAACTCCCGAAGAATTCGACCGGCTGCCCATTAAAGGCTGGGGGCGAAGTTCACCAGTTTACCATGCTATTATCAGCCTCAGGAAAGAGGAGGCCATTATGGTATTAAAAAGCCAGTGGAAACGCAACAAACCACCTTCCAGCATCTGTCGGTCAATTGAGAAAAAGTTTGCCGATATGAAGGTGAAATATAAGTGCGTGGCACTTGCCGATAACACCGGCTGGGCTATAAAAAGAATAGCGTAGTTAATTACATAACGTAGTGCTATTTGAAAATTCTTTATTCAATTCACCGCATGATTTCAGCGTATATTGTTTCTGTGGCTCTCGGAATTTCATTAGCTGCATGTTGTGGTTTTAGAGTTTTTATCCCGCTTCTTATAGCAGGCGTTGCTGCAAAATTTGGTTGGTTACAGGTTTCATCGGGTTTTGAATGGCTGGGGACTATACCGGCTATTATCAGCTTTGCGCTGGCAAGTATTTTAGAGATTGCGGCCTACTACATACCGGTGGTAGATAATTTTTTAGATACGCTTACCACACCAAGTTCAGTAGTGGCGGGCACGGTTATAGCCGCCTCTGCTTTTGTCGATTTTGACCCTTCGTTAAAATGGACGCTGGCTATTATTGCCGGTGGAGGTACGGCAGGAATTATTCAGGCTGGCACCGGTCTGCTACGAATAGGTTCAACAAAGTTTACTGCCGGCTTCGGAAACAGCGTATTAGCTACCATCGAAAATTTCCTTTCACTTTTCGGAACGGTTTGCGCCTTCTTTATACCTGTGCTTATGGCGGTGCTGTTCGTTGGGGCTGTTATCGGCATAGTTTATTTATTCATGCGCAAAACAAAAAAGGCAGTAAGCTAATGCTCACTGCCTTTGGTATTTATTGTCAACTGCGAACAGTTAACCATTAACTAATTTCTACCAAGCTAAATCGTCATCGTTAAACTTTTTCATAAAGTTTTCTACTTCAGATGTGTCGCCTTTTTTCTTTGATGGTTTTGAATCCGTTGCCGGCTTCTTTTCTAAGTAATCGGTCAGTTTGTTTTCGCGTTTGCGAACAGGTTTGTCACCGGTAGCATCGCTTTTTATAAAGTCCGTTTTCTCGTAAGGTTTATCAAAAGATTTCTCGCCTACCGGTTTGCGCTCGCGGCTGAACGATTTTTTGCCGTCCGGAGAAGTTCTTTCTCCACCATAGGTTTTCTTCTCGCCAAAAGGCTTGCGCTCACCACCGCTGAAAGATTTCTTTTCACCAAACGATTTTTTCTCGAAAGGCTTCTTGTCGGTAAAGCTTTTTTCACGGCTCTCATCGTTGAGGTTGTTGCGGTGTCCGCTGCGTTCACGGTCTCCACCAAAACGATTACCGCCTCCGCTGCTGTTGCTATCGCGGTCTTTTGCTTTAGTAATAAGCGGCTTTCTTCCCTCTTTGTTTTTGCTGAATACAGCCAGTAACTGTTCTGCTTCCTGAAACATTACGCTGATAAAAGAAAATTTATCGAACACTTTGATGTCTTTAATAGAACTTTGCTTAATCGAACCTTCGTCTTCGAGGAACTTAGCCAAAGTTCCGGGAGTGTAACCCTGCTCTCTTCCGAGTGCAACGAATAAACGTGCGGTTCCTTTGCTATCCACGCTGCTACCTCTGCTTTCGCTAATTTCACGATAAGCATCTTCTTTCAATTCATCTTTGAAAGTGTATTTCAGCAATGCTGCCACTACACGCTCTGCGGTTTGACCTTCGTCAATCAATTCATGCGCCATGGTCACAAATTCCTGATACTCTCCGGTATCAATCATTTCGCGGATGTCAGTCTTGATTTTGTTTCTGCGAATTTCAATCACATCTTTTACCGTAGGTACCTGCTCTTTCTTGATAGTAGCGCGTGCAATTTTCTGTATGAACAAAAGTTCACGCAATTCGTTCGGAGAAATAAAAGTGATAGCAGTTCCCTGCTTACCTGCACGACCGGTTCTTCCTATTCGGTGAACATAAGCCTCGGGGTCTTGCGGTAAATTGTAATTGATAACGTGAGTCAAATCGTTTACGTCAATTCCGCGTGCAGCTACATCGGTAGCTACCAGTATGGTTGATTTTTTTGCCTTGAACTTTTTGATAATTAACTCGCGTTGATTTTGCGAAATATCACCGTGCATAGCTTCTGCTTCGTAACTTCTGTCGTTCAACTGATGAGCTACATTATCAGTTTCAATTTTTGTTCTGCAAAAAACGATGCCGTAAAAATCGGGCTCAATATCAATAATTCGGCAAAGGGCTTCGAAGCGTTCGCTTGGGCGCACTTCAAAATAAATTTGCTCGGTAAGCGCTGTAGTCGCTTGTTCGCTTTTAATTTCCACGAGGTCATATTCCTTCATGAAATTTTTTGCCAGGCGAAGAATTTGTGCAGGCATTGTAGCACTGAACAACAGCATTCTTCTTTCAGCAGGAATAGCTTTCAGAATTTCTCTTACTTCTTCCTCAAAACCCATGTTCAGCATTTCATCGGCTTCATCTAACACCATGTGTGTTACGTGATCAAGCTTCAGTGTTTTCTTATCAATCAAATCGCGAATACGACCGGGCGTACCTACAACAATTTGTGAGCCGCGCTTTAATCCTCGCTCCTGAATCTGATAGCTCTGTCCTCCATACACCGGTAACACATTAAATTTTTTGTCGCCTTTGTAAGTGTTTATTTCTTCGGCCCCTGAATCGCTAATTCGCGTGTAGGGCAAAGAATAAGCGCTTGCACATTCTTGTTATTGTCATCTAATTTTTCGATAAGCGGTAAGCCGAAAGCAGCAGTTTTACCGGTGCCGGTCTGTGCCTGTCCTACAATATCTTTTGTTCCGTTTAATAAAAGCGGAATCGTTTTTTCCTGTACAGGCGATGGTTGCTCCCATCCTTTTTTTGCTAAAGCACTAAGTACGTTTTCGCTCAATCCGAGCGCGCGGAATTTTTCCATTTCCATGTTCTTTGTTTTGCCACGAATGCACTTGAATTAACGCGATGCAAATCGTGAATGATTAAAAATTGATTTTCGGTTTATCACCGAACTTTTTTTGGAGAGATAACCTTTTATGGTTATGCAGAGTTTTAAAACCTGCTACGACTTTCTTACTGGTAAGTCACATCTCACACTTGTAGTCCGTGTGAAGTGCGTTTATCTAACGCGGTGCGAAAGTAGTATAATAAACGAGACTTGTACTATGTTAGGGCAAACCGGTGGCGGATACTACCGGTTTAGTTATCTGAAAACTTCGAAGAAGAATTTGTTTTTTTCTTCTGCACAAAAAGCGGAATACCTGATTTTTTTATCGTTTCGTAATCAGCAGCTACTATGCGGACACGATTGAAGCCTATTTTTTTAAAAACGGAACCAGCAGTTACCGCTTCTGTAATTGTATTGGCATACACATAATAACTGTCACCGGTCTCAAACTCAATTAATATTTGCTCTAAATCGTTAAGTGCAATGTTCTCTGCATCTTCAGCATGGTCTATTGCAAACTCTTCCTTGCTGCGTACATCTACCAAATAAAATTCATCAAACTGATAGTCTATGGCAAACTCATCAGAATCAATGGCAATAAGCATATCAATTTTATTGTCCGCATTTTTCCATGTATCAAAACCGCCTTCTAAAAATCCCTCTACACCTTCTATGGCTGTGGCTTTAATGGCTTTTGCAACTGCAGCAGTTTCATGGTCTTCTGTAACGAGTAAAATTTTCTGCTCTGGTTCTGTCAACTCATTAAAAGCATCAATAAAATTTTCATCAAATGGAATAGAAACAGAACCCTTAATAAAACTTTCACAAAAAATTTCAGATTTGCGGGTGTCAATAACGGTGTATCCCTGGGCTATCAGTTCTTTGAACCGGCTGTATTCAATAGCATTCATATTAAAAATTAAGGGTGCGAAGTTATTCGAAAACCGCGCTCTGTCAAGAAGTGAAATATTTTTGAATGCTCTCCGATATTTGTTCAAGCAAGATGTAATTGAGAGAGTAGAAGATATATTTTCCATCACGATGGGTAAATACCAACCGTGCATCTCTTAAAATTTTTAAATGCTGTGAGGTTACTGACTGCTTTAGATTTAAAGAGTCATAAATGCTGTTTACATTAATATTTTGATGCTCGTGAATATAAGCAATGAGTTTTAGCCTTAAGGGATGTGTGCAGGCCCTGAACAGTTTTGAGGTTAAGCTCAAATTATGGTGATAGATTAATTTATGTGCTTCACCGTTCATAATCACTTGTTCGAAAAACGGAAGAATAGCTTATCCTTTTTGCGCTAATTCTTCTACCAGCGCAGTTATTTCGGCAATGCGCTTTTTATTTACCCCGTAAAAAATAAATTTTCCTTCACGTTTGGTAGTTACAATATCGGCTCTGCGAAGAATTGCCAAATGCTGCGAAGCTACCGATTGTTCAATTTTTAGTAGATCATATATTTCGGTTACTGTCATTTTCCGCTTTTCTTCCAGCATGGTTATCATTTTCTTTCGAAGCGGATGGTTAATAGCACGTAATGTAAGAACAGCTCTGCGGAGTTTGCTGTAATCAAGCCGGATTTGATCTTTGCCGTTATATTTTGTAATAACCAATGTTTCTTTGCCGAGTTTTTCTTTACCTGCCATAACATATGATTTTAAAACTTAAATGTAGTGATAATTAGGAAACGCAAATAATTTATTTTTAAGCAGCAGCAATTTATTGCCTCTCAATTCCGGGCAAGAGCAGGAAACTCTTTCAAATAAAAGGGTTCGAAGTAAGCCAAGTTCTCAAATTCATTATTCAGATATTTTTTATGTGAAATGTTGAACATGTCGCGTGAGTCACAATAGATTTTATCAATAAACGTAAAATTTTTCGAGGTAAGAGCCTCTTTGCATTTATTTACGGCATTTCCACCAATGCAAATATTTCTTAATCCGTCCAGTGATTTTGCAAACTCTTCATTCAGCGTGGCACAGCTCGTATTGCGTAACTCATTCAAGTTCGAATCAAAAATAGCTGTGTAAACATCCATTCGCCTTGCATCCATAACGGGCATGTAATATGCCGATGCATCATTTGCTTTTTTCTGAATAGCAGTTGCCAACGAAAGTAAAGTAGGAACAGCAATAAGAGGCTTGTTTAATGCATAGCATAAGCCCTTAGCAACTGAAGTGCCAATGCGCAATCCGGTATATGAGCCCGGTCCGGAACTAATCGCCACAGCGTCTAATTCATGTATTGAAATATTATTTTCCGAAAAAAGCGCATCAATAAAAACGGTAAGAATTTTGGCGTGCGAGTTTCCTTGCAGGTCTTCGCGATAATCCAGCAATATTCCATCTTTCGCCAAACAAACCGAGCAAACTGAAGAGGATGTTTCTATGTTTAAGATGAGCGCCATCAGAAATTGATCACGTGCTCAATTGTTTCATTTCCGCGCTTTACCTTAACCTTTGTAGTGTCTCCTTTTTTAAATTGTGCGAGGGCTTTCATATAACTCATCATATCGGTCACCTTAACTTCGCCCAATTGAATTACTACATCACCCGTTTTAAGTTCTGCCTTCGAAGCGGGCTTGCCTTCCGTTACTCCGTCTATCCGCATGCCCTCTCCTTCAAAAGTATAGTCAGGCATAACACCAAGGGTAACGGTAAATTTTGGCGCATTGTCGTTGCTGTCATCTTTAGTTTTGTGGAATGCAATTTTTCCTTTCGCATCTAAATTTTTTATCAGTTTCATTGTATACCCGATAATTTCTTCCATACCGGTGTAGTTGATTTTATTTTCATCATCACTGGGTTTGTGATAATCTTTATGCTGGCCGCTGAAGAAATGCAACACCGGTATATTCTTTAAATAAAATGATGTATGGTCGCTAGGACCCACTCCGCTCTCGGTAGTTTTTACTTTGAATGAAGGAGAAATGTTTTTCATAGCTTCATTCCATTCCGGGGAAGTGCCAACACCGCCTATCAACAATTTATTCGAATCCATTCTTCCAACCATATCAAAGTTGAGCATGTAATCCGTTCTGGTTGAATCTAATTTGGTATGCTCAACAAACCATTTGGAACCATATAAGCCAAGTTCCTCACCGCTGAAGGCAATAAAAACGTAATTATTTTTAGTAGATGAAGATGATTTAAGAAGTCTTGCAAGTTCAATAATCGAAGCTACACCGCTTGCATTATCATCAGCACCGTTGTGAATTGCCGGTTCGCCCCTGTAAGTGGAATGAGCGGCTAAACCCCAGCCCAGATGGTCATAGTGTGCGCCCAGTATAACCGTGTTGGCAGCGTGATTATTAATGAATGCTACCACGTTGTTTCCGCTTACAGTTGTTTTTACACTATCAACCTTAGGGTGATAAATAAAATGCTGTAAATATTTTTTTGAATTAAAAGTTCCCTTAGTGTTTGTGATTCCCGCTTTTTTAAACTCTTCTATTATATATTCAGCAGCTTTGAACTCATCAATGCTTCCTGTCATTCGGCCGTGCAAACTGTCAGAAGCCAGAAATGTAATGTGCTGTTTGAGGTTAACAGCTAGCTGGGCATTAACTGACAGCCATTGGCCATTGAATAAAGCAATAGCAAGAAAGATTCGGGCAAACAATTTTATTATCATAGGAGGGCAAACATAATGGCTTATTGTTTATGGTGAAAAAATCGGGATAAAAATTCAATTTCCGACAATAAGATTGATAATAAATTCCAAATATTGCCTTTTGCTTCATACCCAAATAGAGTAGTTCTCAATCTAATTGACTACATTCGCGCCTCCTTAAACAAAAATATGCGCAATCAGAATATTAGAAACATCGCCATTATCGCT
>CAIYOV010000018.1 GCA_903927935.1 uncultured Bacteroidota bacterium
TATTACAATCAACGACACAAAGCCGAGCAGGATGCCTGCGTAGGAACTGATGGTGTTCTTAATGCCTTGTCGCTGTATTATGCCCATCCGTGGTTATACTTGCTTTTTGTTTTAGCTTTAAAATGTATCAAAGTCGGCCAGCACAAACTTAAAGTTCTCTAAGGGTAAACCCGATTGTAAATCGAGGTAGCCTATGTAAATGCCTTCGGCAGGAGTGAACCAGCCCCGCAACAGGGTATCCCACATCGTATCTTTGCCCACCGGTATAATTATTTTGTTGCAGCCCAGCCAGAAAGCCAGCCATTTAAGGCTTGGTTTAATTTTCTGCATTAAGTTGGCTCTCTCGTTCAGTTCAATATCACCTACCAGCAAGGCTCCGTCCACTTTTATCCATGCAGCGCGGTTGCCAATGTCAACCAGATGGTTGTTATAAAAAGACTTGTAGCGGAAATACTCCTCGCTGCGGTGAACACCGCCATAACCAAAAGTCAAAGCAGAGTTGCTGTTAAAGGTCTTATCTGTTTTAAAGAAACGCAACACCAGCTTAGTATAAGCCTTATGCAACGGAGCCAGTGCGGGAAACTTTTTAGCCAGCGCGGCACATGGAAAGGTAAACACAGAGGTCTCCCAATTCGTCATGTTCTCTTGATGCGTCCAGTTCAGTTTCTTGACAAAACCCGGATACGAATTCGCATTCGGAAAGCCGAAGATGAATTGAATGCCTTCCTGCTTAGCCAGTTCGTAAGTCATTTTAGCCAGTGTGGTAAATAATCCTTTTCCTCCATGAGCGGGGCTGGTCATCGTATCGCCCGATTGAGCTGCGAGATATTGCTTGCCTTTGTATTCCATCATGTAAGGAAACACGCCATAGAAAGCAGCAGGTTCATCTTTATCATCATACGCCAGAAAGCCCAGATGCTTTACGCCTAAATAGTCAGTATCGAATTTATGTTGATAGTAGTCAACAGTAGTAATTTGCTTAAATGCAGCTTCATACAAGAGAACTAAATCCTTGTAACAACTTTCATCAACTCGTTTATATCTGTATTCCATTGTCTAATTGTCACATCGTCTAATCGTCACATTATCACATCCACTTCTTATACCAAAGCTGAAACAAAAACAAATAACTCAGTCTTTGAAACTCAACCGGTTCACCGGCCAGGTACTTATCCCGCATTTTCAGCACACGCTCTACATTAAATATGTTCTGCTCGCGCAGGGTTTGTTCGTTTAATACATCCAGCAGCACATGCTTCAACTCTTTACGCAGCCAACTTTCGAGCGGCACACCAAAGCCCATCTTGGGGCGCTCCATCATTTCGCGCGGCACGTAACTGTGCACTATGTCTTTCAAGATGTATTTACCAATGCCGTTTTTGTATTTATAGGAAGATGGAAGTTTTGCCGCAAACTCAACAATACGTTGATCGAGGAACGGTTCGCGCCCTTCTAAGCTGATGCTCATAGTGGCACGGTCCACCTTTTGCAAAATATCGTCAACCATATAGGTCTTATACTCCGTAGCCTGAAACTTAGAAAGCAAATCGTTGGTGTTGTTCAGTTTGCCGCCTTCATCAAACGGAGTATTCACTTGCGTAATCTCTTTATTGAACAGTTGCTGTGTTTCATAAAACGTCATCGCCTGACTGATAATGTCAAAACGTTTTGCTGCGTCCTTATTTGCAGCATAATCTTTCAGCTTACTGAATTTATTCTGTGTAGAAACATCGTTGTGCAGCGAAGCAGGAATCAGTTCCCCTGCAAACGCAGGAATCTTATTCAACTGATTAATTCTGTCCAACGCATTAAAATATTTAGGATAGCCCGCAAAAATTTCATCGCCCCCATCGGCAGAAAGTGCTACGGTTACTTTCTCACGCGCCATACGGCTCACCAAGGTTGTTGGAATAGCAGAGGTGTCACCAAAAGGTTCATCATATATATAGGGCAACTCGTCCACCATATCCAACGCATCTTTATAGGTGCAGATGTGCTCGTAATGCTCGGTGCCTAAATAATCAGCTACGTTTCGGGCATGATGTGCCTCGTTGAACTTCGGGTCTTCAAAGCCAATAGTGAAGGTCTTTATCTTTTGTGTGCTGTGCTTTTGTAGCAAGGCAGTAACAGCCGTTGAATCGTAACCTCCACTTAAAAATACACCCACCGGCACATCGGCAATCATCCGGTATTGAAAGGCTGAAAGCATCAGTCGCTCTGTTTCCTTCTTCGCTTCTTCGTACGAAATATCAAGTTTGGGTTCGTTGTAACAATCCACCACATCCCAATACTTCCAGTCGGTTATATCTCTAGTATTTAAATCAATTTCGAGGATATGGCCGGGTTCTAACTTGTAAGTATTTTCGAAAATGGTATGTGGTGCCGAAATATACCCTCGCTGAAAGTAAAGTGAGAGTGCGCTGTAATTAATCTGCTTTTTAAACTGCGGATGCGCATGGAATATTTTTAACTCCGACCCGAACAACAACAAATCCCCCGACCGGTAATAGAACAAGGGCTTAACCCCGGCACGGTCGCGGAATAAAATCACTTTATCCTTATTAACATCATACAACGCAATGGCAAACATACCGATGAAACGCTCCACGCATTTCGCACCCCACTTGGCATAGCTCTTTAATATTACTTCGGTATCCGAATGCGATTTGAACGTGTAGCCGTGCCCTTCTAGCTCTTTCCGTATTTCCTGATAGTTGTATATCTCTCCGTTGAAAATAACGATGAGTCCTTCTTCTTCAAATTTCATAGGCTGGTGCCCGAGTGCCGATAGCTCTATGATAGACAACCGTCTGAAGCCTAAACCCACATATGCGCTACCGGTGTCAAACAACTCATGTCCGCTATCGTCAGGCCCGCGATGCAGAATAGTATCGCTCATCTTTTTGAGCAAGTCTAAACTCCCGTTTCGGCTAAAGTCAATAAACCCGGCTATTCCGCACATCGGGGACGAATGTAGAGAAATCGGCAAATCGGGAATGAAACGCAACGAATAATTTTATTTTCGGGCTTCATATTTCAAGATGATAGATTTCGTTTCTCCCCAATCAGGGAAAAAACTTACGGCACAGAACAATGCATTGACTTCCGAATCCGGGGAATCTTTTCCGGTGGTAAACGGTATTCCGCGGTTTGTTCCGCAGGATAATTACGCCAGCGCATTCGGTTTGCAATGGAAGAACTTTGCTAAAACACAACTCGACAGCTTCAACGGAACACACATATCGCAGGAGCGACTGGAGCGTTGCCTCGGCTTTCCTATCGAACAACTGAAAGGCAAGAACCTGCTCGAAGTGGGCAGCGGTGCAGGAAGATTTACTGAATTGTTTGTAAAAGGCGGTGCGCACGTCCACACGGTTGACTTAAGCGTAGCCGTAGAGGTAAACAAAGAGAATATTGGCAGCGCAGATAATTATAAGATAGCACAGGCAAGTGTATATGAACTTCCATTTCCAAAAGAAAGTTTCGATGTGGTGATGTGTTTAGGGGTTATACAACACACCCCCAGCAGCGAAAAGACGATAGAGGCATTGTGGCAAATGGTAAAGCCCGGTGGCTTGTTGGTAATAGACCACTATATCTGGCGCATTAATTATTACTTCAACCCGGCTACTTACTACCGTTTAGTGTTGAAGGAACTAAAACCGCAAACATCGAAGAAGATTGTAGATGCACTGGTTAGCTTTTTCTTTCCGTTGCATTGGGCGTTCCGCAATATAGCTCCGTTCGAATGGTTGCTAAAGAGAGTATCTCCGCTCATTACTTTCATGAAGCCGCACCCCGAGTTGAGCCGACAGGAGCACTTCGAATGGGCGCGTTTAGATACCTATGATTCATTGACCGATTACTACAAACATTTGCGCACACCGGAGCAAATTAAAGCGGAGTTGGAAAAGCTGGGGGCGAAGAACATTTGGATAAACAAAGGTGGGAACGGAGTAGAAGCGAGGGCAACAAAATAAATTACAACATGGCAGAGAAAGAACAGGTATCAGAGTATTACGATAAGTTATGGGATGAATATGAGCAGACCAAACTCAGCAAACCCAACAGTCGCCACCGCACTATCTTTAAAAATTTGAAGAAGGCCGGGTTGAAACCTAATTCAAGTGTGCTCGAAATTGGTTGTGGCATTGGCTCCCTCTCCGGTTTAATTATCGGTTATATCACCGAAGGCTTCTTCACCGGTGCCGATATCAGTCCGCAAACCATTGCTTTCTTAAAGGAGAAATACAGTGATAGAAGCAAGACCGATTTTGTAGTAACGGATATGACGGACTTTACCTACAATAAAAAGTTCGACTTCATCATCTTCCCCGATGTGCTAGAGCATATACCGGTTGCCACACATCCGAAAATTTTCAGCACACTCAAGAATCTAGTGCACGAGAACTCGATTATTCTCATCAACAATCCTGAGCCGTTTGCTTTAGAGTGGGTACACGAACACCGCAAAGACCTCTTGCAAATCATCGACCAGCCTTTGCACGTTGACCACTTTGCCAAACTTGCCTACGAGAATAATTTCTATATCGAGAAGGTTGAACCTTACGCTTTGCATACTCAACAGTTCGATTACCAGAACATCATCATCAAGCCAAAGCGCAGCCTGAAAACATTAGAGCAGAAATCGAAGAGCGATTTGATAGTTTCGAATATCAAAAGCAGAATATAATTGAGCCACCGGAAGAACATCCTGTTTTTCTATAATCACCTTTCCTCCTTTATTAAAAAGGATTTGGAAATCCTTTCTTCCGAATTCAATGTGCATTCGCACGACTTTCTTCCGAAGCAGAAATGGCAAACGCCATTTAGTTTTACCTCACAGAAATTGTTTCTGTTGCGTTACATCTGGTCTGCCGATTTAATTGTGGTGCAGTTTGCCGGTTATCATTCTTTTCTACCTGCGCTTTATGCTAAGGTATTTGGCAAGCCCTGCTTAATCATCTCCGGAGGAACCGATGCGCATTATTTTCCAAACATAGGTTACGGCAATTGGCAGAAGAAAATTTTAGGATGGTTTACTAAAGTCTCGTTTCAATTGTGTTCTCACATTGCGACTAAACACAAATCGCTGATGCAATGCGACTATAACTATGACAAACAAGAGCCCGCTCAGCAAGGCATTTATGCGCGCTTGCCCAAACTCAAAACTCCCTTTACTGAAATCACTAACGGCTATGACACACTGAAGTGGCATTGTACAAAAGAGAAAAGGAAGAACACCTTCATCACCGTTAGCGGTGCGTGGGAGTATACCTTTCAGCAACAACTAAAAGGCATTGATTTAATTCTGGAAGTGGCCCCTTCCTTCCCCGATTGTGAGTTTATTATTC
The DNA here is from genome assembly GCA_903927935.1 of uncultured Bacteroidota bacterium. Classification (GTDB taxonomy): domain Bacteria; phylum Bacteroidota; class Bacteroidia; order Chitinophagales; family LD1; genus Bog-950. The sequence goes on from CAIYOV010000018.1 coordinate 5,355, forward strand.
TTGGTGTGGATGAGGAAAGCAGAATTAAAACTAAATCGCCCAATGTAAAAATTCTTCCTGCCGTAAAGAACGAAGAATTGATAGACATCTTCAGTTCTTGCGAATTCTATCTGCAGCTTTCGATGGCGGAGGGCTTTCCTAACTCTTTGTGCGAAGCCATGTTGTGTGAGTGTATTCCGATTGGCTCCAACGTATTTTCTATTCCCGAAATAATTGGTGATAGCGGATTTATCTTGAACACCAGAAGCGCAGATGCATTGAAGCAACTCATTCCACAGGCATTGAATGCCGATAAGGATTCGCTTAAAAAGAAAGCGTGTTTAAGAATTATGGAGAACTATACTTTAGAAGCGCGCAAAGCGAAACTCCTATCGCTTTGCAGAAGTATATAAAGACTGGAGTAATTGCGATAGAATACTCGTTTGGTTTCTTCTGCTAAAAACCTGTTCGCTGTTATCGCTGTATTTGTAAGCGGTTTTTGTTTGATTGAAATGGTTGAACGCAGCTTCCAATTGTTTTTTTGCCTCACCTTCATCAGCAAAACCAATCATACATTTTCTTCCTGTTTGCTTCAATATGTCTGCTGCGTTTCCATTCACTGGACCAAACGAAATCATTTCCGTCTTCGAAGCCAGATACTCGAACAACTTACCCGTAAGTATAAGTGCACCATCCTTTACATCAGGAATCACAAACAACAACATACTCGCCTCCTGCATGAGTTGAATGGCTTTGCCATGGTCAACAAAGTCAATATAGCTAACAAAATCGCTCAACCCGTTTTCAGTAATGCTCTTTTTTACAGCATTGTCTACTCTGCCAATAAATTCAATACTGATTTCTTTTCGAACGTTCACTTCACTAATTGCTTTCCATAAAACCTCCACATTCTGACTAGCCATTAAATTTCCCACATAACGAATCGTGAATTTGTCTTGAGTATTATGACTAACGTCTAATGTCTTGAAGTCTTCCTCATCAAACCCATTCATCACCACTTCAATCCTCTTAGCGCGGTCTTCAAACTCCCGTTTCATTCCTGGACTAATCACCGTGACTAAATCCGCAGTTTGCAGAACCTTTGTTTCAAGTGCTTTGTCCTTTTGTTTAGTTGATTCTGTTCTGGGTAAAATATTGTTGTAAAATATTCCCGTCCACGGGTCGCGGAAATCGGCAATCCATTTCAATCCGAACCTTTCTTTCAATTCTAAACCGATTAAGTGAGTGGAATGCGGAGGACCGGTTGTGATAATGGCATCTATTCTTTCTCTCTTAATAATTTCTTCTGCTTGTTTTACTGCATAACTTACCCAACCCATTCGCGCATCAGGAACAAAAAAATTAGCACGTATGTATTCTGATATTTTTTGAAAGAAAGATTTGTTTTGATGCGAGCCAACGGAAACCACAGGCATTGATTTGCCTTTCTTTCCCTTCAGCATATTATAAAACTCAAACGGCTCAAAGGTCTTAGTCCGATATATTTTAAGTGAAGGGGAAAGTTCTTTCAATAGCGATTCATCATAATAAGGATAGCTACCGTTAGCAACCGTTACAATAATTGGCTCCCAACCAAATTCCGGTAGGTATTTCGAAAACTTAAGAAAACGCTGCACGGCAACTCCACCGGCAGGCGGAAAATAATATGTGAAGATCAGAACCTTCTTGCTCACTTTTTCTTACCGTGTTTTGGTGCAGGTGCTACAACCATTTTTACTTCCTGCTTTGGCTCGGCTTCAATTTCTTTCATGCGTTTATAGCCCGCAAATCCAAGTGTGCCGAATACAAATGCCAATAGAATGAATGAACCTGCATAAGCAATTTTGTTACCCGTGTAATAAGATTTCGGCTCAAAGCGGAATTCAACAGTGTGCCTTCCTTCCGGCAACGCCATGCCACGCAAAACATAATTACATCGGAAATGCGGTTGCTCTTTTCCATCAACGTATGCTTTCCATCCATGCTCGCCTGCGTAATAAATTTCAGAAAATACAGCTACTTCTGGCGTTGATGATGAATAAGAGTAAGTGAGTTTGTTAGGAGTATAAGTATCTAACTTGATAGAAGCAGTTGAATCATTTCCTAAAGATTTATCAGAAACCAGCGCATCAAACTCTTTATGAATAACAGCCGTACTGCCAGGATTGAATGCGAGTGAACCGAGTGTATCAATTTCTTCATCGGCAGAATTTACATGAAGAATATTTTTTATGAACCAAACATTTCCCAGCGCGGCCGTGTTAGGAATTACTCTTTCATTTCCTTTATCGTCAGCAACTTTAAAATATTTTGTATTCAGCATATCAAACACTTTCGGATTGCGTTGCGAAATTTGTCGCTCAATTAAATCCTGATAAATCTGAAGTTTAGCAGGGCTGTATCCACCAACTAGTTTGTGAAAGTACGCAGGAGAAGCTGTATTGAAAGGATCAACTGTTTGGTCATACA
>CAIYOV010000019.1 GCA_903927935.1 uncultured Bacteroidota bacterium
AGAGTGCCTTTGACTGGGCAGAAATTGCCCCGCTTTACGACCGCGAACGATATTTCCGCATTTACTTTAAAGAAGCAGGCCTCCAGTTGCCTTATTTAACCGAGAAAAGGGAGATAGACGAGCTGAACCGCTTAACGGAACGGGCCTATTTTCTGATTGTAAAAAACAACTTTGCTATCAGCGAAGAGAAGAAAAGTAAAGAGCGTCTGCCCTCACTTGAACAAACTGTCAAAACTTATTATAACTTTGTCGACCAATTTCCAAAAAGCCGCTACTCGAAAGAGGCGGAAAAAATTTATAACAACTCAAACGAAATCATCAAAAAATTAAAAGCAAATGGATAAGGCAAAAAAAATGAAGATGACTCAGATTAATCCTCTCATCGAAACGCAAAACCTGGAAGAGATTGCTGCCAGAACCGGGAATGTTTACGAATCTATTTACGCTATTGCGCGCAGAGCCAACCAGATTTCGAGAGAAATTAAAGAAGAACTTCACGCTAAACTCGAAGATTTTGCTTCGCATACCGATAATTTAGAAGAGATTCACGAAAACCGTGAGCAAATTGAAATCTCGAAGTTTTACGAAAAACTTCCTCATGCAACTATTCTGGCAACCACCGAATACAAGAATCATGAGTTGACCGTTCGCACCGAAGAAGAACCAGCACCAGCACTCAACTAAAAAATTGCTCTATGAGCAACCTGAACGGAAAGAAAATTGTTCTCGGAGTTTGCGGCTCAATAGCTGCTTACAAATCTGCAATTCTTGTCCGTAGCCTTATAAAAGCCGGAGCAGAAGTGAAAGTAATCCTCACTGCTTCGGCTTCTCAATTTATTGCCCCTCTTACACTCTCTACGCTCAGCAAAAATCCTGTATTTACTGAATTCACCGATGGCGGAACTAACTGGAATAGCCATGTGGAACTGGGCCTATGGGCCGATGCGATGGTGATTGCTCCAACTTCTGCCAACACTATTGCAAAAATGGCCAACGGCAATTGCGATAACATGTTGCTGGCCGTTTATCTTTCAGCCAAGTGTCCGGTATTTTTTGCACCGGCAATGGATTTAGATATGTGGAAACACAAAGCAGTGAAAAGAAATATCGAACTGCTCCATACTTATGGCAACATTCTCATTCCGGTAGAACATGGTGAACTCGCCAGCGGCTTGGTAGGCGATGGCCGAATGGCAGAACCGGAACACATCATGGGCCATCTGGAAGATTACTTCTCCTGAAAAATGAAAATCCTTATCACTGCGGGTCCTACTCACGAGCCGATTGACCCGGTCCGGTTTATTGGCAACCACTCCTCCGGTAAAATGGGAATTGCTATTGCAGAAGAATTTGCAAAACAGGGAAATGAAGTGATGCTGGTTAAGGGTGCGACCAATCAAAATCCTGCAAATCATTCCATCAAACAGATTAAAGTAAAAACTGCAGCCGAAATGTTTGATGCCTGCGTGCAATATTTTTCGTGGGCAGATGTTATTGTGTTCGCGGCTGCGGTAGCAGATTACACGCCTAAGTTTCCAAGTAAGACAAAAATTAAAAAGAACGAAGATGAGTTTTCAATTGGGTTGGTAAAAACAAAAGACATCGCAGCAGAGTTAGGAAGAAAGA
>CAIYOV010000020.1 GCA_903927935.1 uncultured Bacteroidota bacterium
CCCATGGATTTTATTGACAGATGAGCCGGGAGCTTGGCTGAAGGATAGTACGTTTATAAATCAGAGTACCGGATATGCTGTAGGAGATCATTCGGGGTTATTAAAAACAACCAATGCAGGACTGAACTGGAATCAGGAAGCACTGAATGGGTCAACGGGTAATGAATACTTTAATACTATAAAATTTTATGATCCGAATTTTGGGGTTGTAGGGGGTAAAAACGGCAATGTTTTTGTTTGCACCAATACTTCTTCACCGGTAGTGGATGTTGTTTCTGCCAATTACATTGACTCTACTACATATTTTGGGCAGGCCCTTATACATACCAACGGCACACCGGTAGTATGCCGTTTTGATTTTTCAACCAGTCCTAATTTCACTCCGCAGTGGATTACTTATAACCAGTACCTCACCACCGATACAACGGAAAACATGGGGATTTTTCTTACAGGTCTGACCCCAAACACCACTTACTATTGCCGCTTTGTTGTAAACTCAATACTGGGTACGCAATATTTTGATACACTTACTTTCTACACATACACTCCCCACTATTCGGTTAAAACCGATTCAGCCAAAGGCATAAGTCTAACGTCAGTTATTCTTAACGGCAAAGTTGACAAATGCATACCGCCTGCTAATCCGTATTTTACGTGGAGCGCTAACCAAAGCATGGTGCCTGCAACTACAATTGCGTCAATTCAATCTCCAATTAATGATACTTTGCAACATTCAGTTTCGGCTAATATTTTCAGTTTGCAGCCAAACACCACCTATTATTACAACCTGTCCATTCAAACCGCGTATGGAACAATTAGCGGTGATACTTTAAGCTTTACTACCGTAAATCCCAATTTTACTATCAATACCGATACGGCTCTAAATGTTACCATAAATTCTGCTACTCTCTACGGCACAGTTGAAAACCTCCACAGCACTACATCGCTGTTCTTCGAGTATTACACCAATCCATTATTATTAGATACTGCAATAGCTGTGCCTGCTGTAGTCAGCGATACGCTGTTACACATTGTTTCAGCCAACCTTTCATCGTTGTTGCCTCACAAATATTATTATTACCGTTTACGTGGCTATGCCGGCAACCATGCATTTTATGGCGGAACTAAATCGTTATTTACAAACGATGGACATTACCTTATTCAAACTTTGCCTGCAACAGGAATTAGTATGGGCTCGGCAGTTTTGAACGGAACAGTAAACAAGTTTCCGCAACCGGTTCAATTATATTTTCAATTCGACACCCTATTTTTGTTTAATAATATTTTGTTTACTCATGCAATTGCTGGTACACCTGCAAATGTTAGCGACAGTTTGATGCATACTATAACAGGTAACCTGAGTGGATTGCTATTAGCTAAAAATTATTTCTACAGGCTAATAGCAGTTACCGCTACCGATACTTTTTATGGAAACACTCTTGTGTTCGTTACAGATATTCCGTTTGTTGAAACAAATCCGGCCAACATAGTTTCGCTGAGCACCGCGCAACTAAACGGAACGGTTGATGGAATTGAATCGCCTATTAGTTTGACTTTTGAATATGGCACCACAAATGCCCTTGGAAGTTCAATAGCCGCGGTTCCATCTATAGTAAGTGATACTGCATTACATCACATAACGGCTTTGGTAACAGGGCTGGCAAACGATAGCCTTTACTATTTCAGACTAAAGGGCATCTGCGAGGGAAAAAGTTTTTATGGAAACACCAAAATACTTTACGCGGGCAGCAACGAAATTCCGAACTGGGATTTTCAGTACTGGGAACGGGATACGCTGCTTATACCTGCATTATGGAACATTCCTGACTTAGGATTTAGCCGGGTGACGGGGCATTCAGGAAATTATGCTTTAAAATTAAGCGGACCTCACTATGCAATGTTATCTGCTTTGCCAAGTCAAGATCAGTCGAACCAGCTAAACTTTGTTGGTGGCTTGCCGATAAATTACAGACCCGACTCGATAGCATTTTACATTAAGTCTTCAATGGCTGCAGGTGATTCAGCGCTTTTTCTGTTCTCTCTTCGTAAGGGAAACACTTCTGTTGCCAGCAACTTTTTTATTATTCCTCCCGACACCGCAACCGGATTTAGGAGAGTTTCTTTCCCTATCAACTATTCATCGGGGCTTGTACCCGATACCATGATGATGGGCTTTACTAATACAAACCCTTTTAGCAACCCGGTTAGCGGATATCAAAATAATTATGTGATCATGGACGACATTTCGTTTGTGCCGAATTTATCGCCTATACCGAATGGCGATTTCGAAACCTGGTTCAATTACAGTTACGACAGGCCTCTAAGCTGGTTCTTTGATACTTTCATTGGCATTGATTCAACCAATCCTTTGCCGCCAATGGTTACCAAAGATTTTTTCAATCCTCCTTCCGATTACGCCATTAAGCTAACGAATACCGACTTGCCTTCCGTTGGCCTGCAATCATCCTTTATTCAAGCCGGGTGGAACCAGTTCCAACAGACGCTGCCTCAATTTGCTGTAAATGCCAAACACCTTTCGCTTACCGGTTATTACAAGTTTTTTCCCGTCAATAGCGATTCTGCCTTGATATTTTTAAACATGTTTCATCAGGGCCATAAAATTGGCGATGGCTGGCTGCAATTTGTCGATTCGGTTACACAATTCCAGCCTTTTGAATTGCCTATTGTTTATCAGGATAGTTCTTTCATCCCCGATTCGGCAAACATTGAATTAAGAAGCAGTGCTTCGAATCATAATGTCAGAGGTGCATCAACTCTGATTATTGACAAGCTTCGTTTTGATTCGTTTCTTACTGACATAGGGAAAGATAACAGCAGCTCCGAATTTAGTAATGGTATTAAGGTTTACCCTAACCCGGCTCAAAACCGGTTGATGATTGAACTGAAAAATACCGCTGATGAAGAAAGTTCGGTGCAGCTAACAAATATAAACGGGCAGGTAATGCTTGAAAGAAAACTGCCGGCCAGGCAAACCAGGCTCGAAGTGGATATATCCGGTTTAGTGAATGGCTTTTATTTGCTGAATATGAAAACAGGCAACCGTACATATAACGGAAAATTTGTGGTGCTGAAATAAACTTTACGCCACCCTTTTTACAAACCATCCGCTGCCATCGGGCATACGGCCTTTTTCAAATTTTCGTCCGGTTTTTTTACTGATAGAATTTACTATGGTAGTAGGTGGGTATTTTGCTTTCCAATCCTGACGGGTAATAATCAGGCCTTGACCCACCTGTAATTGTTTAATGGTGGAACTGACTAATGTTTCTCTTCCATTGCTTACCGGTGTAATAGCATCCGCTTCTTCTTTATTTAAAATACGCATGTTTTTTGTAATTTTAAGTAATCCGGTTCAATACAGATGTAATCCGGTTTAATCAGGAACTAAGTTAGATTAGTCCAAAGCTAACTTGCATTAGTTCAAGGCTTACTCAGTTTAATTCAGAACTAAATCAGTTTAATTCAATGCTAACTTAAGTCGCTTCCGGTTTAACCCATTTTAATTCTACTTTAACCTGATTTAATTCAGAACTAACTTAGTTTAAATCAGCGCTAACTCAGTTCAATTCAGAACTAACCCTGGTTTAACTCAAATCAATTTCATATAATTAAAAGCCCTGTTTTATTAATAAAACAGGGCTTTTAGCCTAAAATGCTGACTAGTTACGGATTTGGTGCCGGAACATTTTTTTCGCCCTGCCCCTCAAACAAAGGCGAAAGTGCGTTCACCGAAGTATCGGCACCCGGTGTGTTCACACCTTGTCCTTCTTGCGCAATAGCATAATATTTACGCATATACTCATACGCAAAATGTTCCGAGGCCAAACTAAAATCAACATACCGGTCGCTTACTTCGGCTAACCGGGTAATAATACTGCGCAGGTCGAACGACATTTGAAGGTCGTTACTCGCATCAGCTAAACTCAAAAATGGCGGCTGCAGGTTTGTATAAGCAGGTGCCAGTTCTTTAATCGCCATTTCAATATACGGCAGGCGTGTTTCCGAAGCGCTTTGTGCAGCTACACGCTCCTCGGGTTTAAGCTGCACTGTTTTAACGCTGTTCAAAATACTCAGCACCGTATCGAGTGCTGTATTAATGTCGGCTTTTTGGATTGGGGTAAGCACATAACCCATTTTATCAGGCATTGGCATGGTAAAAAATTTAGGTTAAAAAATAAATAACGGAAGCGAAGGTATAGCCGGTAAATGGGTATTAAAAAACAGCACCGCGGTTATGCACTGCTCAGTTTATTATACTGTTGAATTTGTTTTTTTGCCTAAATTTTTGACAACGATTTTATTAGACCGGTTTGCACGATTTTTGCACAAAAAATATCAACGTTTATAACCTGCTTAGCTCCATTAAAAATTGTGACAAACGGGAAATGACCTAAAACCGTAAAACTAAAAGCCCATATGTATACCCCACTAAACAAATGCTGTATGTTAAAGTGAACAAACACCTTGTTAAAAATTGCATGCCAGGTTTTAAAATGCAATATAAACTGCTTACTTTCACTACTTAGCGATAGGATATTTTTTTACTGTATGATTTGGTGCAATTATTGAGTATATATAATAAGTATAAAATTGTTATTTTAGTTACTTAGGATACAAGTCCAAACTTGAAACAAACAAGATGAAGACTCGTATAAAAAGGAAAAAGCGAATTAATTTTTTTTAGATTTTTTGAAACTAAGCTATTATGAAAAACCTTTCCCTGATCGCGATTACGCTATGCATTGCGTTTTTTTCTAACCCCTTATTTGCACAAAACGGTGTAAAAATATCTAATGCCACTGGCACAGCCGACCCTTCGGCAATGTTAGATGTAGTATCAACCAGCAAAGGAGTTCTTATACCTAGAATGACAGCCGCTCAAAGGTCACCGGGTATCGCAAACCCCGCTAACGGTTTGTTAGTGTATCAAACTGACGGAACCCCAGGATATTATTACAATGCCGGTACGCCAAGCGTACCCAACTGGATTATATTATCTGCCGGAGCATTCTCCGGTGTAGGCACACTCAACTACCTCGACAAATGGACAGGCAGTAACACTTTTGGTGCCTCGCAGGTTTACGATAACGGAACCAATGTGGGCATTGGAACTGCCGCACCCAATTCAAAACTGGAAATAATAAACACAATCGGACATACTTATCCCACACCGGGGCTAACGTATGGCAGTATGAATATTGCGCCACTGCCGGGTGCCGCAGCTGACCAATCGGCTTCGCTTACTTTCGGTGCCGCGCAATCTGTTGCAGGTGCACAGGCAGGCATATACGTGCAGAGTTCTGGCTCTTACGGAACAAAAATGTATTTCGGCACAACCAACGCCTATGTCACCGGCTCACAGGTTCGCATGATGATTGACCATGCCGGCAATGTGGGTATCGGTACAGTTTCGCCAGGTGCAAAACTGGAGGTGAATGGTAGTTCCGGCTCAACTATAAAAATTGTGGATGGCAACCAGGCAGCAGGTAAAGTTCTTACCTCCGATGCGAACGGTCAGGGAAGTTGGAAGTCACCGGGAACACCGGCTATTACAACGGTTGTGGCTTTTGCCTATACCGGTACAGACCAAACATGGACGGTTCCCGGAGGTGTTACTTCAATACAGGTAGATTTATACGGTGCCGCTGGCGGTAATGGATCCTGGGGAGGTTGGAATTATGGTTGGACCGGAGGAGCGGGCGGATATACCCATGGTACCGTTGCGGTTACACCCGGACAGGTTTTAACTATTATAGTTGGACAAGGAGGAGCCGGTGGAGCGACATCTAATGCAACAAATTCATATGGAGGGGGCGGACATAACTGCACCAGCAGTGATTGCCAGTATGCTGCGAAAGGAGGGGGCAGGTCTGCTATCAGAAATGCGTCTGCCGTTGAAATATTAACAGCTGGTGGTGGTGGAGGAGGGGGCTCCTGTGTAAGTATTGGTAATAGTCTTAGAATGTGTGGCGGGGCAGGGGGAGGGCTTGTAGGAAATAATTCTATAAATGAATATTCAGGGCAAGTAGCTACGGGTGGCACGCAGACAGCCGGAGGTACAGGGATGACCGGAAATGTCCGCACCGGTACAAACGGGTCGCAATTTACAGGAGGCTCACCCGGTGGTGCAGAGAGTTATGGTGGCGGGGGCGGAGGCGGATATTATGGCGGAGGCGGTGGAAATTATGCTTCCACCAATGCAATGGGCGGTGGCGCTGGCGGTTCAGGTTATATCAGCGGGCCGGGTGTAACGGGTGCATGGACTGTAACAGGAGGAGGGGCCCAGCCCGAGGGTGCAGCTAGCATGGGGTCATCGAATTGGCCGTACTTTGGAAGGAATGGATCGGTAATAATTTCTTATTAATAAACAAAACGTATTTATTAATAATAATACCATGAAAAACATTTACAAAAAAACAGCGCGCTTAACTACTTCGGTAGTTTTTTTCCTGTTTATAATGGTGGCTTCTTTTGCACAAAACGGTGTAAAAATATCTAATGCCGCTGGCACAGCCGACCCTTCGGCAATGTTAGATGTAGTATCAACCAGCAAAGGAGTTCTTATACCTAGAATGACAGCCGCTCAAAGGTCACCGGGTATCG
>CAIYOV010000021.1 GCA_903927935.1 uncultured Bacteroidota bacterium
ACATTAGGCCGGAATTCCAAATCAATGAAGGCCGGAAATTTTTGACCACCATTTATTTAATGCTAAAATCATGCAAATCAAGTCTTTTAAAGATACTTCACTATATACTAACCTGTCCAAACGTGATGCTCAATCCGCCACGGCCTTTATTGATCTCGTAGTACGGCTTATCCAATAAGCACTATACATCTAATAGCTAAAACCATTTGGTAAATAATTTAAGCACTACCAATTCCATACTTCACCATTTTATTGCCGAAATACGCGATAAAGAAATACAGAAAGACAGGATGCGTTTTCGCAGAAACCTGGAAAGAATAGGCGAAATTATGGCTTATGAAATAAGCAAAACGCTGCTTTACCATAAACGGGAAGTAACCACACCGCTTGGCACGGTGCAAATACCGTTAGTAGAAAAGCAGCCGGTGCTGGTTACTGTATTGCGGGCAGGCCTGCCCATGCACCAGGGTTTTTTAAACTATTTCGACCAGGGCGAAAACGGCTTTATATCTGCCTACAGGCATCATACCGAAAACGGAGGGTTCGAAGTGCGGGTTGAATATTTAGCCGCTCCGGGTATAGAGAATAAAGTATTGATTCTTTGCGACCCCATGCTGGCCACAGGTTCCTCCATTCTTTTAACGCATCAGGCGCTGCTAAAACAGCATGGTACGCCATCGCATACACATATTGCAACAATCATTGCTTCAGCCGATGGAATTAATTATCTGCAGAGTAATCTGCCTAAAAATACTACTATCTGGTGTGCGGCAATTGACGATGAACTTAACTCCCAATCGTATATCATTCCAGGTTTGGGCGATGCGGGAGATTTGGCATTTGGAGATAAAATTTAGGCCCGAGGTTTGGTTAATCGCTAATCTTGGCATAATAAACTGATACATTGCATACCACCTTCAAAAAAGGGATGCCAAGTCCAACTACTCTGAGCACAATAAAAATCTTTCTTCCCGAATTTGAAATTTTCCAAAATTATAATTGGAATTTTACAAATTGTTTTGGGTTGATTACCTCCTGATTTATTGCTCTCAAAAAAATAGAACTGAAATTATTTTGAGCAACTAATAAATGTCGGCAATGGAAATGGTTACCGGCTGTGGAGTGTTTCGGGCAGATAACGGCAACACCATTTGGCAACTATCAAGTTGCAGCCAAACCGGATGGTTTGCACCCGCTCCCCGAGTGGGAGATTTTAGCCCTGCTTCCCCCGGAAAAGAAATTGTTTTAGGCGCGTCATACAGTATTAATCGTCCGATTTCAATGTTTGCCGGCATTACCGGAAATCTGCTATGGAGTTTTTCAATGGCCAGCTTAAATCACACAGCCGAAGGCATTTCTATTGGCGATATTGATAATGATGGCTGTGTTGAAATTGTGGTGGCACCAGATTGCTGCATTGGCGACCCTACCGTGTTGGCTTTGGATGATGCTCCCGGTGCAGCTAATTGTGGCATACTTGCTTCTATTGGTCAGGTTGATTTTTTACCGAATGACACTACTGCTTGCAGCTGCGCAAATTTTCGTGATTTCAGTTCGCTCTGTGCTACCGATTGGAATTGGAGTTTTCCGGGTGGCACTCCGTCAACGTCCACTTTAAAAAATCCGGGATCAGTTTGCTATGCCACATCAGGACCTCATATTGTAACTATGATAGCACATCTTAATGCTTGCGCAATTGCCGATACTGTGATTCATACAATTACCATTTGCTCCAGTTCAACATTGGCGGTTTCTGCAACGCCAACAAATGTTTTATGCAATGGTCAGTGTAACGGAACCGCAACAGCAAACACCACCGGTGGCACGGCAGGTTACAATTACTTATGGTCGGGTGGTCAAACTACTGCTGTGGTGAGCGGGCTTTGCGCAGGAACTTATACTTTAACCGTTACTGATGCTTCGAGCAATACTGTTACTACCTCAGTTACTATTACACCACCTGGTGCTTTTGCTATTACCGCTTCTGCTACTAACAGTAACTGTGGACAATCGGATGGAAGTGCCACTACAAGCATTACGGCAGGCACCGGACCTTATACGTATGTATGGAGTAATGCAGGAAACACGCAAACTATTTCAAACATTACTGCTGGTAATTATTCTGTAACAGTCACAGGTGCGGGTGGTTGCACAGCTACTGCGAGCGCAACAGTGCAAAGTTCAAGTGCGGTTACGCTTTCGCAAAATTCTACTCCTGCTAGTTGCAATAACAATAATGGAAGTGCCACTGTTACAGTTACAGCAGGCACCGGACCATTTACTTATGCCTGGAGCAATGCCGGCAACACTTCTACCATTTCGAATGTAGCGGGTGGTACCTATACTGTTACAGTTACCGGTGCGGGTGGTTGCACAGCTACTGCGAGCGCAATAGTGCAAAGTTCAAGTGCGGTTACGCTTTCGCAAAATTCTACTCCTGCTAGTTGCAACAATTTTGAGCGTAAACGCGCGTTTATGGGTGTTTAATTGGGGAGATTTTTAAAATGCTTGTAAACGCGCGTTTATTCTGAGGGAAGTTTCAGGAACAAGCATAAACGCGCGTATATGCGCGAAAAGGTTCTGTCGCATCTCCCCCTTTACACTCGCCCTCACTACAATTATTTGTTTCACTCCGGTATTTGATTGAGTTAAATCGACTGAATTGAGTTTCGGCAAAACAAACCCTGTGAGTTTTAGAATAGCGTCTATGTATTCTTTACCCTCTAATTTCTTTAATTCCCTTTCAATTCTCCCACTCCTCACCTCCGAATCAAAAATAGATTGAATCAGCTCTCCGTCAGTCACCGTTAATTTATTTGCAGTCCCTTTTTTTCGTCCTCCGGTTCTTCTCTCTTGTAGAACGTAAGGAATGAAGAATAATTATTGGGAGCGCAAGTAATACCCACTGTAGATTAAGCTAAAGGGAGAAAATTCTATCGGTTGAATTTCTTATCAGTAACAGTTGCTTTCTTGTCTTTAATAAGCTCCTCAATCTCCAGCAACTTGTAGCGACTGTATGAAGTATATTTCTTGCTGTCGGTAATTGTAATGACAGTTTTTGTATTGCAATACGTGTCACTCATTTTTCCGATGAAAATTTTGGTTTCTTTTTTACCGTCTCTAAATTCAATAATGTCACCCGTCTTCATTGTTTAAATTTTGCTGGGTATCTATAATACAGCGAATATTTGTTTCAGACAAGTATCCCATTAAATTAATTATTGGGGTATGTTATTTCTTATCTCCTCGCAGGAACTCCAAGCTGTCGGTGTAACTTTTGAATCTCATTTTATTCGAAATATAATTCATCGTCTTCCTCACTTCGGGGTCATTTTGCCCAGCTTTTAAATTTTCAAGGATTGCTGTGTCTCGAAGCATCTGCGCAGAAGATTTATAATCCATGAAACGCATCTTATTATTTCGCCAATCCAGAAATTTTTCAATTGGTTCGTAATCAATTTGCACTGGAACTTCATTTTCGGATTCTGTATAACCAAACCGACCATACAACGCACCCAAAAACATCAAAATGGAAGTGAGAAGCCAATACAGAATGAACAACATCAGCGGGAGAAAGATGAAGATGTTGTAAGTGAAACTCCAGACCGTTAATTCTTGAATTGGTTCAAAGTAGTGGTAGAACTCGTATTGATGCGCATTAAAACGCGCTTCCTCTCCGCAACACTAAACTAAAATAAGAGAGAGAAACTTAACGCTTATGACTTCCCGCGCCATTTCATTTAGCCCGATTAGCGGCATGTGCCTCTGATGTCCACCAGTGGACATCACGTAAAAATTAAAGCGGACATTTTATTGACCTGTCAACGAAGTGCGTAACTGTCAAGTGAAAGACGAAACCCCTGCCGGCAGGCAGTGGCTACTTTACATAATGGCGCATTATAGTAAACAGGGTTCATCCCCGAAGTGCAACGAAGCCCGGAGGGTGTTTACTATAATATCGCATTATGTAAAAATGAACTTAGGGATTGTTTCTAAAAAGAGAACGTGTTACAAGCCCTTAGTGAATGTGTAGCTTCCGACATTTTTTTCTGGCGCAAGTTGCACATGCGAGCGATGGGTGCAACGTCTTTTTGCTTTGAGCGTTGGCGCACCTTGTGCTAACCGCAATGGAGAGAAACGGAAAGAGGATTAGCATAGGGTGCATGAGCGTGGTACAAAAAGTGTGACAGAAAAAATGACGGCACAGCCTGACCTTGCGAGGAAGGGTGGGTATAATAAAGTGGGGAGGAACCAACTCCGCCTTCAGTTATTATTACGATTTTACTTCACATATAAATTGCCTTAACGCTGATAGTTTTGTTTTCAGTTAACTCAAAACTTGCTTTTGAAAAATTTGGCCGGTTACCTAAGCCAATGGTTTGATAATTTGAAAAACCAATCCCTTCAATTGGCAAAATAAATCCTTTATCAATTTTGCCATTATTGTTTTCATCGTGTAGGATGTTCACAGCATATTTGCCTGTAGGTAGGTCTTTGAAGCTAATCACAGCTGAACCATTTATGATTTCTCCTTTTAATATGTTATAGGATTTTTTATAAAATTCATCAGGTATAGTGCCGTCCATGTTATACAAGGCAAACTGAACAATACCGTTTGAGTTTCGTAAATTATTTACCTCTACAGTTAAAGAATAACTTTCTGCTTTGTGATTGGTAAATGAATAAAGTGTCAGTGGCAATGTAAATGCGAGTAATGCTATACGTGCTATTTTCATTTCAATTATTTTTTCGCGCGATTTAATTTTTCTTTCGCTGTGTCAACTAAATAGTAGACCATTGGAACTAAAAAAACGGTCAAGATTAAAGATGAAAGCAGGCCGCCAATAATAACCCAGGCAAGTCCGTTTTTCCATTCGGCTG
>CAIYOV010000022.1 GCA_903927935.1 uncultured Bacteroidota bacterium
CATCATGGGTTCTTTGGCTTCATGCTCATCTTCCCGTTAATCGGATTTATTATTTCGGCTATAGGCTTAGTGGTGTTCCGGGAGTTTATCATTGCACAGTATCGCAGAGAAAGTCCGCTCATACTTGATTACTTCAATTACATTTTTCCGTTCAGCTTATTCATTGCTTTCGGCACGGTCATCACCACCTATCTTATTTCTCTTTTTAAAAGCACGGTTCCCTCCTATTTGAATGATGTGTATGTGCGTGTGGCTTATCTGGCACTCATCTTCGCTTATTATTTTAAGGTGCTTACGCTCCCGCAGTTTATTGGCGGCTACGTGGGCATTTATGCTTTGCAAACGCTGCTGCTTATTTTTTACCTGCTGAGCGTTGACAAGCCTTCGCTGAATATTGACTGGAGTTTCTTTAAGAAACAAGGCTTGCGCGAAATGATAAGTTTTGGCCTGCTGCTTTCATTTTCGAGTATTGCTGCGCTTGGGTTGAAGACACTCGATTCGGTTTTAATCGGCAAGTTTTTACCGTTGAGTTTTGTAGGTATTTACGCCATTGCCTCTTTCATTCCCACCATTATAGAAACACCGCTGAATGCCCTCGACCGTATTGTTACTGCCAAGGTGGCGCATGCCGTAGTGGAGAATGATATGGATGATGTGCGCGATGTGTTTTACAAATCGGTCAAGTATCTTTCGCTGATTGGTGCTCTTTTGTTTGTGGGCATCAATTGCAACATTACTTACCTGTTGCAATTAGTAGGTAAAGATTATCAGCAGGGCTTTGAGGTAGTCTGGATTATCTCTGTAGGGGCACTCATCAACATGATGGGCGGTGCCAATACTTCTATTATCTTCTATTCCTCAAAATACTGGCAGGGCGCGCTGCTGTTGTTGCTGCTGGTTATCATCACTTTTATCAGCAACATGTTGCTGATACCGCGTTTTGGTATAAATGGTGCGGCCATGAGCACGGCTATTTCATCGTTGCTTTACACCGGCATTAAACTTTTTCTTATTCACCGCAGGTTTGGCTTTCAGCCTTATACTATTGATACGGTGAAAACACTTGGCATTCTGTTGTTCTGCCTTGCGCTCAACTTTGTGTTGCCGGTGTTCGGTTCGGCTGTACTCAATATTGTATTTAAGAGTACGGTGCTTGGCGGCACATTCCTCTTGCTTACTTACTTATTTAAAATCGTGCATGAGTTTCATCATTATCTGCCTTGGGAGAATAAATAAATTAATACATTCCGTAATAAATACACACATTATGAAAAAACTATTTACCTCCCTGTGGCTAATTGCGTCCGCCTTTTTCGCTTTTAGCCAGCATGAATTTGACAAATGGATTTTCGGAAATGGAAGCGGCCTTGATTTTACCGGAGGCACCCCAACGGTTATCAGCAGTAATATTAATGCATGGGATAACTCTGCAAGTATTGCCGATGCCAATGGTAATCTTCTTTTTTATTCGGAGGGGTCGAGCATTCATGACAGAAACGGAAACGCTATGCCCAATGGCGGAGGTATATTGGCAGATACAAGCGGAGGGCAGCCAGCCACCATCGTACGCAAACCAGGCAGTGAACAATTGTACTATGTATTTACAGTCCCCAATTTTGGAGGCCCCAATGGTTTAAGATATACCATTGTTGACATGACTCTAAATGGGGGGTTGGGTGATGTAGATACAGCCAATAAAAATGCACTCTTTTATACACCAACCAGTGAGAAACTGGTGCCCATTGTACATGCTAACGGCTATGACATATGGATTTTAGCACACGAATGGAACACGAATACATTCAGAGCTTATTTACTTACCGCTAATGGTTTTGTTACGAATCATGTTTCATCGACTGTTGGTTCTATTCATGGTGGCAGTACCAATAATGCTATCGGACAATTAACAGTTACTAAAAGCGGCAACCGGGTTGCCTGCGCACTGTGGCAGGATGGCATCATCGAATTATTCAATTTCAACAGACAGAGCGGTGTGCTTACCAATGCCAAAACCATTACCGGATATCATGGTGTATTAGGACTTGAATTCTCGCCTGATGGTTCAAAACTTTATGCAACAAATTATCTGGGCACTAACCTTACGCAATTCAATTTAAGCAACTATACGCAGTCCGCCATAATAGCTTCTGCTACCACCGTTGGCCACATACCCTTGGGCTGGGCTTATTACGGAGGATACATGACGCTCGGACCTGACGACAAAATTTACGTAGCGGAAAGTTTTAGTAATAAAGTCGGCAGAATAAATAACCCCAATGCCCTTGGGTTGGCTTGCAATTATGACAGCCTTGCCGTTGACTTAGGCCTGAAGAAGAATGACGCAGGGCTTGTAGATAAAATTGCAGTTACTCCGGTAAACTATACCATGCAGGTTGAAATAGGAAATGCGCAAACTATCTGTAATAACAGTTACGTTATCTTTGACCCCGCTATTACGGGCGGTGTACCGCCTTTTACCTACGCATGGAGTTCAACAGGCAATTCATTGAGCTGTAATAACTGCCAGCATCCTGCGGTTACTGTTACACAAAATTCAGTTTACATTTTGACTGTTACCGATGTTAACCATAAAGTTGCAGTGGATACGGTGGATTTTACTGTTTCGGCAACTACCAGTACAATGCTGCTTGCCTTAGTAAAGCCAAACAGTATTGACTGCACCCATCCGGTAGATACTACCTATGCACAGTTGACAAATGGCACTGAACCGGTGAACTACCATTGGGGCGATGGCAGCAGCGATCAAACCGGTACTACTACTGAGCTGCACATGTATTCAGCGGAAGGTATTTATGTAATTTCAGTAACCGATTCATCCGGTTGTATCAACTCTGCTTTTGATACTGTTGTAAATGCAGGAATAATTATCGGGCTTGGTCAGGCTATTCAACCTATTTGTGTAGGTGATACCTCCGGCAGCATCCTACTATCTGTTTCAGGAGGCACTCCAACCTATAGCTATTTATGGAGTAATGGCGAAACTACTGCCACATTGGATAGCGTACCAGCCGGTAGCTATTCGGTTACGGTAAGTGATATTAGTTCATGTTCTGCCATTTTTGATTATAACCTAAACCCCGCAAACGATGTTTGGGGTTACTATGTTTATCTAACGGCACATGATGCGAATTGTGGTAATACCGGCTCTGTTCTTTCGGATGTTCAAAACGGTATTCCTCCATACAGTTATTTGTGGAGCAGCGGTGACACCACACAAAATATTTTTCATTTACCGGGTGGGGCCTATTCGGTAACTGTAAGTGATTCATCGGGCTGCCGCAGGCATGGTCACGTTGAGGTGGAGGCATTCTGTGCCAGTGTTATCACCGGAATTGTATTCATAGATACTAACCAAAATTGCATTCTTGATGCGGGTGAAGCAACTTTATCATCACTTCTTTTAACGGCCTCTGCAAACGGTCATCATTATTATGGTTCAACCAATTCAAACGGGGAATATAGTATTGTTGTTCCTGATTCAGGTTCTTACCATCTTGAGGCTTCAGTTTCCGGTTCGGTTATTTGCGCTAATTTAAGCATGTGTAATAATCCAAATCAGGATATCACTATTGCTCATCTGGGAGATTCTTCTTTGAATAATAATTTTGTTGCGGCCATCATCGGAGGATTTGACCTGACTATGCATCCCGGTTGGTCAACGGCAAATCCGGGCTTTGAAAAGGAATACTGGATTTTACCTTATAATCAATCCTACATTCCATTTACAGGTCAGGCAACCGTCATCATGGTTTATGATTCGCTTCTTATTTATCAGTACAGCACTACACCTGTGCCAACTCACGACCAGGCTACTCACACTTTAACATGGATTTTAGATTC
>CAIYOV010000023.1 GCA_903927935.1 uncultured Bacteroidota bacterium
AAAATTGGTCGGGTGGCCGAGTGGTTAGGCTCAGCTCTGCAAAAGCTGCTACAGCGGTTCAAGTCCGCTCCCGACCTCAATAAAAAAGTCCCGCAATTTTGCGGGACTTTTTTGTTGTATGATGAAGGTTTAGAATTCTTTCCCTTCGGCTGCCATCTTCACTAATGATTCAGGAACAGCAAACCGCTCTCCGTATTTCGCATGAAGTTCTTTGCCGCGGTCAACAAACTCTTTTCCCCCATAATCGTTGATGAATTGAAGTGTGCCTCCTTTAAAGGGAGCAAAGCCCCAACCGAAAATAGAACCAATATTGGCGTCTTCCACCGAGCGCAGAACTTTCTCATCTAAACAACGAACCGTTTCAACGCATTGAATGAATAGCATGCGGTCGATCATTTCTTTCTCCTCTACTTTCATGCGCTCCACATCATCGTGGTTTGTATTTTTCTTTTCGAACAAATTTTTCAATCCGCTCCACAAATGTTTTTTGCCGCCTTGCGGATATTCATAAAAACCAGCACCTGCTGCTTTACCTGCACGTTTAAGCTCCAGCATCTTCTCTGCAACGTTATAAGCAGAATGTTTAGGAACTTCTATTCCTTCTGCTTTTAAATCCTCGGCAGTTTGCTGACGGATATGCGCTAACAGCGAAAGAGAAACCTCATCGGTTAAGGCCAATGGTCCTACCGGCATACCGGCTTGCAGGCCTGCGGCTTCAATTGAGCGGGCGTTGTAACCTTCGTTCAGTAAAGCCATTCCCTCCAATACATAAGTGGCGAATACGCGCGAGGTATAGAATCCACGGCTGTCGTTTACTACAATTGGCGTTTTCTTAATTGCTTTTACAAAGTCGAATGCCCGGGCAAGAGTTTCATCGCTGGTATCTTTACCCACAATTATTTCAACCAACGGCATTTTATCGGCAGGAGAGAAGAAATGCAAACCAATAAAGTTTGCCGGACGGGATGACGCTTTTGACAAACCACTGATAGGAAGTGTAGAAGTGTTAGAAGCAAACACACCGGTTGGGTTCATTTGCGCTTCTGCTTCTTTTGTAACGCTTGCTTTCAGTTCACGGTTTTCGAAAACGGCTTCAATAATTAAATCGCAATCTTTTAAGTCGGTAGCGCTAGCTGTAGCTTTTATTTTGCTCAACACGTCATCGGCTTTTTCTTTCGTCATCTTGCCTTTGCTAACGCGCTTCTTCAAAATGTTTTCGGAGTATGATTTGCCCTTATCCGCACCTTCCTGCGTTACATCTTTCAATACGGTTTCAATGCCGCTGATGGCAGAGCAATAAGAGATGGCGCTTCCCATCATACCGGCACCCAATACACCCACCTTTTTGAAATTACCTTTCACATCTATCTTCGGACGGCTGTTGCCTGCATTTATAGCATTCAACTGTTTCCAGAAAACTTTAATCATGTTCTTAGCTACTTTACCGGTAGCCAGTTGTGTAAAGTATCGAGACTCAATTCTTGCAGCTGTTTCAAAATCTACCATGGCGCCCTCTACGGCTGCGCTCATAATGGCCAAAGGAGCCGGATAGTTGTTATAAGTTTTTTTGGCCAGCATAGCAGGAGCTACCGGTAACATCTGCGCCACCTTTGGTGTAAGCGGTGTGCCGCCCGGCATCTTGTAGCCATCGGTATCCCACGGAGCCTTAGCTGTTTTGTTTTCGAGCACCCACGCTTTTGCCTTAGCTAAAAGTTCTTCCTTATCTTTAGCTAATTCATGAATTAAGCCATCGCTTAAAGCCTGTTGCGGAGAAACCTTTTTGCCTTCGGTTAAGTATTGCAGTGAAGGTTGTAAGCCAATCAGGCGAACCATACGGGTAACGCCACCACCACCGGGCAGCAAGCCGAGAGTAACTTCCGGTAAGCCGATTTGTGTTTTCGGATTATCAATGGCAATTCTGCGGTGACAAGCCAACGGAATTTCGAAACCTGCACCAAGAGCCGTGCCGTTGATAGCAGCTACCACCGGTTTGCCCTGTGTTTCTAAATAGCGAAGGCCCGCTTTCAATTCGAGCGAACGCTCGAAGAAATATTTAGCATCGTTTACGGCAAACATTTCATCAATATCGGCACCGGCAAAGAATGTTTCTTTAGCCGAGGTGATGATAATACCGCGGATAGTATCTTTTTCCTGCTGCAATCTTTCAATAGTTGCTTTAAAGGCAGCACCGAATTTCAGGTTCACTACATTGGCTGACTTATCGGGATTATCGAGTGTAAGAGTTACAATGTTGTCAGCGTCTTTTGAATAATTTATCATGTTGTAATAAGTTTATATTCTTTCAATAATTGTTGCTACTCCCATTCCTCCGCCTACACAAAGCGTAATTAAACCGGTTGATTTATTGGTTCGTTCCAATTCATCGAGCACCGTTCCTACTAATATAGAACCGGTTGCTCCCAGCGGGTGACCCATAGCAATGGCACCACCGTTTACGTTCAGTTTAGCATCATCAATGTTTAATTCGCGCTGGAATTTTAAAACAGCAGAAGCAAATGCTTCGTTCATTTCGTAGAGGTCAATATCTTTTGCATTCATTCCTGCCAACGCCAATGCTTTCTTTGCAGAGAAAGAAGGACCGGTGAGCATAATAGTAGGGTCGGCAGAAGTTACCGCAGCGGCTACAATACGTGCTCGAGGTTTCAATCCGAATTTCTCCCCCATTTCTTTTGTTCCAACAAGTGTTATTGCAGCACCATCCACAATGCCCGATGAATTACCCGGTGTATGAACGTGATTAATTTGTTCTACCGAAGTATATTTCAACATCGCTACGGCATCAAAACCGAATTCGCCCATCATCGCAAAACTTGGGTCGAGCTTTGCCATGGCTGCCATCGAAGCATCTTCACGAATGGTTTCATCGTTATCTAAAATTGTCAAACCGCTTTGGTCAAGTACCGGTATGATTGATTTTTTAAAATAACCGTTCTTACGCGCAAGTGCTGCTTTACGGTGCGAATCGAGCGCGTAGTTGTCGACTGTTTCTCTTGTGAAACCTTCAACCGTTGCAATTAAATCGGCTGAAATTCCCTGAGGGATAAAACCGAGTCTTGAATTCACCTGCGGGTCGAGATACCAGGCACCGCCATCGCTTCCCATCGGATTACGGCTCATGCTTTCAACTCCACCGGCAACTACAAAGTTTTCCCAACCGCTGCGGATTTTCATTGCCGCCAGATTGATTGCTTCTAAACCCGAAGAGCAGAACCGGTTGATTTGCATTCCCGAAACCTTTGTGCTCCAGCCCGCCATTGCGTGACCGAACTTTGCAATGTCGCCACCTTGTTCACCAATAGGAGTTACACAACCCAGAACAACATCATCAACCTGCGAGGTATCGAATTCGTTGTTGCGTTTGTGCATGGCGCGAAAAAGTGTGGCGAGTAAGTCAACCGGTTTTACTTCGTAAAGCGAACCCGATTTTTTTCCGCGGCCGCGCGGAGTGCGGATAGAATCATAAATATAAGCCTCTCTCATGTTTCGTATTTTATTTAAGTGCCTGCAAGATTAAACGGGTTTCCGAATAGTTCAAACAGAAATGAGAAACGTCATTAACGCCACTTCTTTTATTTTTGGTCGCTCATTATTAAAACAGATTTTATGCCTCGAATTCAACCGTTAACACCCGATGAAATTACTCCCTCTGTTCAGGAGGCTTTCGAAAAACATAAACAGGAGTTTAATGCCCGCATTACCAACATGAAATCGACTATGGGCAAATCGCTGAAGGTGTTTGATGTGTATATGGGCTGGTACGATTTGTATAACGAGGTGATTGAAATTACCGGTGAGCGCAACGCCTATTTGTTTGCTCACGCGGTATCATTGGGAAGCAACTGTCCGCTCTGCACTACCTTCTTCCGCAAAATAATTATTGAGCATGGTGAGAAGCCCGAAGAACTTTTACTGACCGATGATGAACAAACGCTTCTTGATTTCGGAAGTGCCATTGCCAATAACAAAGGAGAGGTGAATAACGAATTATATCATCGCATTACACAGATGTATTCTGAACCGCAGATCATTACACTGGTAGGTTTTGCAGGGCAGATGATTGCCACCAATATTTTCAACAACGTATTAGAAGTGCAGATTGATGATTATCTCGCGCCTTATATTCCACTCACTAAAAAATAGTTTCTGATGAACATGAGCTTAAAAGGCAAAGTCGCCTTTATTACCGGTGCCGCACACGGACAGGGCAGAGCTACCGCCATTGCTTTAGCCAAAGAGGGGGTAAACATTGCCGCCTTTGATATTGCCAAACAACTGGAGTATCCGAAATATAAATTCGGGTCCAATAAGGAGCTGGATACACTGAAGAAAGAATGCGAGAAAGCCGGGGTAAAATGTATTACGCATAAAGGCGATGTGCGCAGCGATAAGGATATTACCAAAGCGGTGAACGCCACAAAAAAGGCTTTTGGCAAGATTGATATACTCTTCAACAACGCGGGCATTTGCGCTTACGGTTTAGCGCACGAACTGAAAGAAGAAGCCTGGGACAGCATGATTGATATTAACCTGAAAGGCCCCTGGATGGTGGCGCGCAGAATTATTCCGCTCATGATTGCGCAGAAGAGCGGGGTGATAATTAATAACTCTTCGGTGCTGGGACTGCGGGGCGCTAACCGCTTGTGCCATTATGTGGCCAGCAAATATGGCGTGGTGGGCTTAACCAAAAGCTGGGCAATTGAACTGGCGCAGTATAACATACGCGTGGTATCGGTGCACCCCACGGGCGTAAACACGCCTATGCAGGATGGCTTAGCCCTGATGGAAAACGCTACCGCCCTTGAAATTGCCGAGCGCAGCGCGGGTAATTTACTGTCTGCCCCCTGGGTAGAGCCCGAAGATGTTGCTAATGCCGTGGTGTTTTTAGTCAGCGATAAGGCGCGTTACCTCACCGGTTCGGAGTTTGTGGTAGATGCAGGGTTGCTGACGAAGTAAGGAAAGGACTAATTGATGTGCGGCAAGAACCGGCCGGTACCGGTGCGTGGCTGACCGATATGCGGCAACGACTGGCTGGTACCTGTCGATGGCTGACTGATGTGCGGCAACGGCTGACTGGTACCGGTCGAAGGCTGACCGATGTGCTGCAATGGCTGACTGGTACCGGTCGATGGTTGCCGCAAGCATTAAAAAGGTGAAAAAGCATCGTTTTTGATGAAAAATGAATGTTTTTAGGGGTAATCAACAAATATCTGCCTGCATAGTGGTAATAA
>CAIYOV010000024.1 GCA_903927935.1 uncultured Bacteroidota bacterium
ATTTATCTCCTCTTCAAACTTATATAATATAGATGTGAATTGTTGGAATACCTTAAAGTCTCCTGGGAATTTTTGACCATAGTTTATTGTCACGCTCTTTATCTTGTCCCGGTTAGCCTTATAAAAACTTAGACACATACCTAAAATCAACTTTTCAATAATTGAATTTGAAAAGAGACCATTCTCTGGAGGAAAACTTTCATGCATAATGTCTTTTGCAATCGTAATTATTTTTACAAACGCAAACCTTTTAGGAATAAAATCAAGTGTAAATAAATGGGTTAAGTTTCGGAAATTTTGTTTTTGCTGCTCATCAATATCTTTTATTGAGCTGAGTTTTACAATTCTCGAATATGGATCTTCATGGATTTTATCTTCTGCCGATTTACAATATTGAGATTCTGTAAATTTGCGGATTTGATTAAGGTGCATGCCGCCATATGCAGCATTAATAAAGAACTCAGGCGCCATATTTTTTCTGTCTTTGGCCAATTTAATCCAATCTGAAACGAGACTATATGACGATTCGGACGATTGAATAAAAAAAGAAGCATCCAAGGCTTCCTGTCTCATAAGCTTAAACTTTGCGTGATTAGGTAGAAGAATTTTTTGATCAGGGAATTTACTAATGATATTATTCTTTGATATTCCAGATTCCGAATTGACAACGAACGTTACCTTTTCATTCTGTTGAATAATCTCCCAAACGAAAATTGGCTCGTTCAACTCATCACAATTATCCCTGTTCCTCAAAAAAGTGCCTGGTTCAATCATTTTTTACAGAATCTTATTCAATCTTTGCGCTGCTTCTTTCAGCATTATACTGGTCACTTTTGCATAAATCTGTGTTGATTTAATGCTGCGGTGCCCCAACAACTTTCCTGTGGTTTCCAAAGATATACCGTTTTGTAAAAAGATTGTTGTTGCCGCAGTGTGTCGCGCCACGTGATGCGAAATTGGCTTCTTTATTCCAGTCAAGTTTGCAATGGTTTTTAGATACATATTCAATTTCTGATGAGATAAACGGGGAAGCACATAACCGGTAATTTCTCTTTCTTCTTCATATTTTTTATAAATCTCCAAAGCTTTCTTCAAAACCGGAATTTTATTGTAATCACCTGTTTTCTTTTGCTTGTATACAATCCAATTGCACTTACCTTCCAGCTCAATATTGTCATTTTTCAAATTCACCGCATCGCTATGGCGCAAACCGGTGTAAACAGAGAAAAGAAATATATCTCTAACCCGTTCTAAACTTTCGTTATCACAGAAATCATACTCTTCTAGTTTCTTTAATTCATTCGAGGTAAGATAAGTCAACCGGCCGGGTTCTGATTTAAACTTAAAATCCTTGTAAGGGTTTTTCTCCAGAAGATTTTTGTCCACTGCTTTGTATAGTATCGCTTTCATATTAGTATGGTATTTGTTAGCTGAGTTTTTTCTTAAGCCCTTTTTTTCTGTAATGCTTCGGTTAATAAGATAATCATCGAATTCTTTAATGAAATCAATATCCGCCTCTGCAATAAGCATTCTCTTCGTGTCAGTAGTTTCAAGAAATTTCTTTAAGTGAGTAATGGTTGAAGAGTAAGTTTTCTTTGTAGCAGATGCATACTCTGAATTTCCTTCCACATGAACTTCAAAATAATCATCCACAAAATCTGTTAGCCGCAACTTCACCGTTTTCTCTCCACGCAATTGTTTTCTTAATGCAGAAATTGTCAATGGTTTATTATGATACTTAAGGAAGTTATACGCCTCATTAATATCATGCTCAATTTCATTTAGAGCTGAATTAATTGGCGTTTTCTTCTTTACCCGCATAGTAACTTCGTCCCATTCAGAAAGCTTATGAATAGATTGCTTTGAAGAAAAATCAAATTTGTCTCTATTCAGAATTATACGAACATAAATGGAGATATCTCCATTATCTAAAACTTGATCCTTGCGAGGGAAAAATTTGATGGATACTTGATTTACCATAGTGAAACATTTTAAAACTGTTAGTGAAACAATAGTGAAACATTAACCGTGTAAAACTGAAGCTTTCCGAATGGACTTAAAAGTCAAAACCCGCTACCAGAGCGGGTTTGAAGAAACTTGAAGAAATATGAAACTTTACTTAGTGGTTTGGGAGGGAATTGAACCCCCGACACATAGATTTTCAGTCTATTGCTCTACCAACTGAGCTACCAAACCATTGCTGTTTTTTGTAACAGGGCGACAAAAATATAATTCTCCGTCACTATTACAAACCACCTACTGATTCGTTTCGAGAATTTTCACCTGATATTTCCTGTGCTCTTTGTTTGTGAGTTTGGCTTCACGCAGCCAGGTGTTCAATATTTTAATGTGCTTATATTTTAAACCGTATTGAGCAGCAAAGTCCGCAATGTTCAATACACCGGTGTCCACCTCCACGACTTTATACTTATAAGGCTGATACAATTCTTCAGGCTTTACTTCAAAGCCAGCCTGTTTCGGATTGCTGAAAATAATTTTCATGGCCAGCATGCGAAAAATATAGCGTGAGGTTTCGGGATTAAAATACATCTCGTAGAAGTTACTCGTCTTTTGGTCCTTAACGCGCTGGTTCATGGATGGCAAACCTAGATTATAGGAAGCAGCAGCAAGTGTCCAGCTGCCAAGTTGTTCTTTCGAATTCTTTAAGAATTTACAGGCTGCTTCTGTTGATTTTTCAATATTATAACGTTCATCAACTTCGTTGTTTACTTCGAGGTGATAGTTTTTTGCGGTACCTTCAACAAACTGCCAAAACCCCACTGCACCGGCAGGCGAAACATCGTTGCGAAAACTGCTTTCGATTAATGGCAGATATTTAAAATCGGAAGGCACACCATTTTCGTTCAGAATTTTATCAAGCAAATCGAAATACCGGTTAGCCATTTTCATCGCCATTAAAGTATTAGACTGCCAGTAGGTATTCAACTGCAATTCGCGCTCTAAGCGTTCGCGCACATCGGGGTCTTCGAGCGGCACGCGTTCACCTGCAAAAAACAGTTCGCCCTGTACGCTAACCGGTGAAACAGTGGTGGAAGAATCATTGCTGCTTATCCATTTCAGATTCGGGCACTCCGTTTTTGTACGTTCGAAAATATTAACAAGGTTTTCCGATGAACCGTTGCCAAACATCATCGCAGCGGATGCTAGACCCATAAAAAGACAAAGCGCTGCTGCTAACGGAATCCAATACTTCTTTTCAAACTTCATTTTTGTCATTTGGTTTTTTAAACACCGGAACTGATGAACATGCTTCGCCATACATTAAAGAGCGAACAACTTTTGATAGTTGCTCAGCTATCTGCACAAAAGCTGCTTCGGGAATTTTTCTTTCGCCACACCCCTTTACAATCACTCTTTGATTTTTGAAATCATCCGCATTCAACTTTGCCAGATTGCGGTATAAAAAGATTTCGGGGGCATGATCCAATGAACTAAATGCTACATCTTTTGCATAAACCGAAAGCTGTGCACTCAGCACCATATATGCCCACATAGGAATAATGGCATTGGTGGAACAGTGCAACACCACATATTTGCCTTCATGCTTTTTCCAATCGGTATTTTTTACCACTTCGCGGAATTCTGCTTCGCGCAAAATCAGTTCTTTAAAAAGAAATTCCTTTAAATCAACCGACACAATTTCTTCGGGCTTCGGAAAATAATCTTCCAGATCGAGTGTAACCAACCCGCTTTGTGCTACTCTGTTTACAATTGGCTTTACTGTTTCCATAATTCGAAATTAAACAACAATAATTTCTATCCTGTTATTAAAACAAAACAGCCACACTAAGATGCGTGGCTGTTTTGTTTTTGGTTTACTTTCTATGATTTAGAAGAAATCAAATCGGCTATCCGTTACGTTCGATAGTTTCTTCTGCACTTCATTTGCATAACGTGATTTGCCCTGCAACTGTTGGTTCATCTGGAAAGAATAAGCACTGTAGTCTGTTTGTTTAGCCGGTTCCTGCACGTTAATAGTTTGCACAGCGTAGACACCTTCATTTCCTTTTACGGGTGCTGAAAGTTTTCCCTTAGCCGATGCAAGTGCTGTTGCTACTACTTTAGGCTCAAACGCATTATTCAAGCCTGGGCTTGCAAAAGAAACGTGTGTTCCATCGCCCACCGGTTTGCCCAGTTTAGAAGCAAGTTCGTCAACCGAATTTGCTTTCGCATCTGTAATTTTCTTTGAAAGCATTTCAAATTTCTTTTCACGCACCACCTCCGGTTTCACTTGCTCGCGAACTGCATCTACCTCCGGTAAGCCAGCTCCTCGAACCTGCTCCAGTAACGCAACAACATGTTTTTTGTCAATAGTGTAAATGGAAGAAACATCGCCCTTTTTAGCATTGAACGCCCACTTAACCAGCTCACGAGCTGAGCCAAGACCTTGTACCTGAAACTCATCTTTCTTAACGCTCTCTACAGTTTTTACATTCAGTTTTTTAGCGGCTTCACGGAACTTAGCTTCAGCCTGATTATCGGCTGCAAAATTGGTCGCGTTGCCATAAATGTTTCTTTCGGTTTCAGGGCTTGGAATAATTTCTTTGGTGAAATACGAAACCTGAACTCCGACTTTTGTCGGTTTATCTTCCACAACCTGCACTAAGTGTATAGAGTTTTCTTTCTGCGAAGGAATGCGGTAGAGTTTTCCTTTCTGCGCACGGAAGAAAATCATATCGTTATAATATTTTTCTTTCTCGCCTTGTTTTACCCAGCCAATATCTCCGCCTCTCATTTTGCCCATCTGGTCATCAGAATAAGCGGCTGCAAATTTTCCGAAATCTTCTTTCAGAGTATCTACCTGACGAATGATACTGTCAATCAATTTAAATTTCACATTAGCATCTTCCTGCGATTTAACACCGGCAAACGAAATTGAAATTTCGCGCACATGCACCGAATCGGAAATCATTTTACGGTCGCTGATTTTTGCGAGCTTAACCATTTTGCCATCAATATATGGTCCAACGATTGATTTTACAGGGCGCGTAAACAACGAATCTTTTACAGGAGAAAACAATTTGTCTTTATCGTAGTAAACTTCATCAAAAGCAGTTTCAGAATAAAGTTTTACGAACACTGAATCATCTGCCGGCTTCTCACCCTTTGCAAACTCTGCGCGCTTCTCTTCCAGCGATTGTATGGTTCTTGCGGTGTCGCTTGAAGAAGGAACAATATCGAAAGTTACGTATTGAAACTTACGTGTTTCGTCTTCAATTTTGTATTTAGCTGAATGATCTGATAGATACTTCTTGATGTCATCATCCGAAACTTTTACATCGGCATCGTTTACATCTACATAGGGTAACAACACATATTTAAAATCGGCAAAACGGTTTTGGTCGTTGTAGGTCATTTCGGCCATCCAGGTGGGCACGTAAAGACCTTTGGTAATAAGGTTGGTGTATTTACTTTGAAACTGGTTTTGCTTCAACAGCGTTTCAAATTTTAGCCATTGTTTACGAACGGTTCCGGGCTCTACTCCTTCAGGGTCTTGGTCTAAGCGCGTTAAATACATACGAACCTGTGCCGGATCGAACTGCCCGGTTTGTGGATTTTTAAACTGTTGATCGTTCTTAATGTATTGTGAAGCGTTCTCACCGGTAGCCAGTTCGCTCATTTCCTCACCGGTTACATTAATGCCCAGCTTATCGTAAACTTTCTTGAAGATGATATCGTTCACCATTTCTGTCCACGTTTGAGTGCGGACATAGTTGCGTTGGTCATCGCCCATTGGCTGCCCGCGCATCTGGTCTTCAGCATTCTTTAAATTCTCTTCGTACTTTCTGCTGAAATCTGTATAAAGAATTTTTTCTCCGTTTACTTTTCCTACCGTATCCTTTCTTCCCTTCAGCAAGCTGCCCTGAGAATTTGTAGCATCCATAACCAAGAAGCCCACAATTGAAAGACCGATTAAGAAAATCAACAAACCACTGCGTTTACGTATTGTACCTATTACTGCCATAAGTAGATATTAGATTTTAGATATTAGAAGTTAGACAAAATACACCTAACCCCCCTTTTTTAAAGGACGGCAAATAAAAGCGAAAAACTCGGAAAATGAAATAGGGAATACGCTGTATAATACCGCTATGTGATGAATTGGGCTTACTCCATGATAAACAGGATAGTTCGATGCTTCTTTGTTTTCTCATTCTGCCTTGCCAAAATGGTTCCAGCCCTGTGCTTTTAAATTGTGGCGGTTGTTACTGCGGGTTACCAGCACACAGCCGTTTTCCTTTTTAGTGATGGTTCCAATTACCGAGAAGGTAGTATCGCCACCCAGTTTGGTTTCGTCTTCGGGCTCTATGGTAAACAGCAGTTCGTAATCCTCTCCTCCGTTCAGGGCGCAGGTAACAGGGTCTAAATTAAATTTCAAGGCCATGTTGTAGGCCTCTTCGCTCACCGGTATCTGCGCCTCGTTCAGTTCGCAGCCAACGCCACTTTGTTTGCAAAGGTGGAAAATATCGGAGGATAAGCCATCGCTCAAATCCATCATGGCGGTGGGTTTCAGGTTCATGTCTTTAAAATACTGTATGATATCTTTCCGTGCTTCGGGTTTTAGTTGGCGGCCAATCAGGTAATCGGCACTTTCCAGTTCGGGCTGCACTTCGGGGTGTTCGAGGTAAATTCTTTTTTCGCGTTCAAGAATCTGCAAACCGAGATACGCTCCGCCTAAATCACCGGTTACACAAACTAAGTTTCCTTCTTTGGCACCGCTGCGGTAAACCAGGTCTTCTGAGTTGGCTTCGCCAATGGCCGTAACCGAAATTATCAATCCTTTGAGCGAAGAAGTGGTGTCGCCCCCCACTAAATCAATGTTGTAATGTTTGCAGGCTAAACGTATGCCTTCGTATAATTCTTCTAATGCCTCTACTGTATAGCGCGAAGAAATGGCCAGCGAAACCGTAACCTGTTTGGGCTGTGCGTTCATGGCATAAATATCACTCAGGTTTACTACCACGCTTTTGTAACCTAGGTGTTTGAGCGGAGTATAGATGATATCGAAGTGAATCCCTTCAACCAGCATATCGGTGCTGATAACGGTTTGTTTGCCTGTATTATTAACGACAGCCGCATCATCGCCAACAGCTTTAATGGTTGAAGCGTTGACTGTTTCGAAATTCTTTGTCAAATGTTCTATCAAACCAAATTCACCGAGTGCACTTACCGGGGTCACTTTTTTCTCTTCTGCCATATTTGTATTTTGCGCAAATAAAGCACGCAAATCATAAATGATAAATTAAAAATGATAAATGATAAACCCACGGACTGCTTTGCCTTCCATTTATGATTTATCATTTATACTTACACCATGGTAGTTCCCGATAAGAAACGCCTTTTCTATTTAAGCTGGCTTACGCTTGGAGGCATGAGCTCTATTGGCATTGTGCTGATTCATTATATCCAGGAACGCGATGTGAGCAATGCCCTTACCGGTGGCAAGAATTATTATCTGCAATCTATTACCGGATTGTTTTTTGGAAGCCTGTCGGCATTACTTGCAGTCGCTTTGATAAAAGGTAAACGGTTCAAAAGCGTGCGTCACTTTTTTGAAGAAATGATGCATGACATGAATCCTTCGTTTGTAAACATTCTGTTTTATTCGTTTTGTGCAGCGGTGGGCGAAGAAGTTCTTTTCCGCGCGGGCATTCAGCCCATTATTGGTATTTGGCCGGCATCTATGCTATTTGTTTTTCTGCATGGCTATATTAATCCGGCTAAAATTAACCTGACGATCTACGGAGTTTTCCTGATTATTATTTGCGCGGGCTTTGGCTACCTGTTCAGGTACTTCGGGCTGGGCAGTGCTATACTGGCGCATTTTGTTTACGATGTAGGCATGTTCAGCGTGTTGAAATATTCGGGGAGCGAGAAGAACAAATTATAATGAAAGATAAATCCGACTGTTCGATTTGCCATTTCCCGTTTTTCATTTTATATTAGCAATATGTTCAGCGAACTAAAATACATTCCGGAAGCGTGGCGAAATGTGCGAGGTTCTAAGAGTTTCAGAAACCAGCTTATTTTTTCGCTGCTGATTTTTGTAATAGCCAACCTGCACAATTTCCATTGCATGCGTATGTGGCAGCAGCGCCCGGGCGTTCAGATAAACGATATGTTGCTGAACATGATGCATCCGGTTAACCTTTCGTTTCCTATTTTTTGTGTGGAATATACGGCCATGTTGCTGGCAGTGGCTTTTATTTTGGTTTACCCCGACCGGCTTGTAAAGGGTTTGCAGATGTTTGCCATTGTGGTATTTGCCCGCACGGTAAGTATTTACCTGGTGGCGCTTGAACCGCCTAAAGATATGGTTCCGCTTTGGGACCCTATGGCCAATTTCTTTTTACACACGCCCAATGTGTTTGTGAGCAAAGATCTTTTCTTTTCGGGTCATGTGGCGGCTTTGGTGTTGCTGGGGCTGTTGGTGGTAAACAAATATGCCAAGGCCTGGATTTTTGTTTCCACTATACTGGTGGGCATTATGATTATGTGGCAGCATGTGCACTATAGCACTGATGTAATTTTTGCCCCGCTGGCTTCTTATATTGCTTACAAGTTCGTTATCTACATTCACCGCGAAACCCAATACGGGTTAGAGTTGGGCATGAATGAAGACCAGTAGTTTCCTACCATCCTTTAGCTTTAAAATTTAAATGCCAAATGATCATATCGTTTGTGTGTTTTTAATATTTAAATGCTATTCTGTAAATAATGAATTGCTGTTTAATTTTATTTTAGATTATTCTTTAAATATTGAATATTCATTAAGTTTATTATGCCATTATTCTATAAAAAACGAATAATCCATACATTTTATTTAAAGCTATTCATTAAATAAAGAAATAGAATTAAGTCAATTCTATCATTATTCCTTATTTATAGAATGATGAATAACTATATTTTATAGCTTTTCATTTTTTAAAGAATTATTACTTTAGCATAAAAATACAGCCTGTTATGATTCATATAGAACGTCTGTTTCAAAACCTATTTGCCGAAAAAGATATCCGTCCATCGCGGCTTATCAG